>CAZCPK010000420.1:0-3666 GCA_964500755.1 uncultured Anaerolineales bacterium | reverse complement strand
AAGTAGGTATGAGTTGTATCGACGATTACGGTCTCGTTGGAGTAGCCATCGGGGCCCCAGCGCGTCTATTTCTCAGAAACGGGACATATCGTCTCCTATGCCTTCCTGGAGTTCTTCCGCGAGAACGGCGGCGTTGACATCTTCGGGTATCCTATTACCGAGATGCACTTTGAAGATGGTCAGATCGTGCAGTACTTTCAGCGAATGAAGCTGGAATGGCATCCTGACGACAGTCGGACGCCCGTACAAATCGCTCCGCTGGGGGAGATTTACTTCGACGTACATAAGGATCGCTTTGACCGGCAGGTGGCCTGTGCGCAGGCTGCAGGTTCTGATGCCCGCGTGGAGCCTCTCGAGATTCGAGTCACGCTGGACGTGGCGTCCGCCGTGATGACGACGCGGGGCGACCAAAGGGTCTCTGTGCTGGTGAGTGACGGGGAGGGCACCCCGCTCGCCGGGGCTACTGTCACCGTCAATCTCCGCCGGGAGGGGGGGGAGATTCTCGGCACGGTTCCCGATTTGAAGACCAACGCGGAGGGATTTGTGCAGGTCTCAATTCCCGTCGAAGACGTCGAGCGCGGCAACAACGTTGTAGTGGAGGCCGTGGTCTCTTATGGCGATGCGACGGGAACAGGAGACGACGTCTTCCTCGTTTGGTGGTAGTTTGACAATGGCACATTAGCCCAAGTCATTTCCCCATATACGGGGTATCTTTCAGTTGGCCCTTATCTGTAGGGGCGTAGAAATTCGTAGGACCACCATCTGCTGGGATAAGAAAGCCACCATTGTTAAAGCTGTCTTCCTGATCCTGCTCTTACTCGCCGAAACCTAACTGTTCTTTCAGGCGATTAAACCAACTCTGCCGCTTTTCTTCAGGTTTGACGGTGGAATGCCGAACGTTGCGGATCTTTTCTACCGCATGTCGCAGGCGGTGTATTTTGGCTCGCCGATTCTGCTCCTGTTCTTGCGTTTTCCTCTTATTCATGATCTCCTCGTTGATATTTGTGTTGAATCACCTATCGGTGGTCTGCGCCTGGCGTTCATTGGCTGAGGCGAACATATACCCGACTCCCCGCACGTTGACGATATATCGAGGCGTGCTGGGCTCGGGTTCCAATTTGGTGCGCAGGCGACGTATGTGCACGCGGATGATAGAGCGCGCCCCCATGGGATCTGTCTCGTACCCTTGCGCGCAACGGATCAGCTCCTGGGGCGTGAGTACCTGGTCAACTTGCTCCATCATGCATTCGAGTAGCCGAAACTCGGTGGGTGTGAGATCCAAGCGCTGGCCGCCGCGGGTGGCGACGTGCTTGGCGCGATCCAGATGAACGTCGTCGACCTGCAAGACCTCTTCTGCAACGGTCGTTTCGCTTGCCGGTAGGCCGTCTTCGCGCCGGACAAGCTCCTGTACGGTGTCCTGGAGTTGATCCATTAGCGTCTGCCGGTGTTTCTCCTTCTCCAATTCCGCTAGCCCTTTGCGCGCCACGGCGAGAATCTCTTCAACGGGACAGGGCTTCAGCAGGTAGTCGTAGGCTCCCTGGCGCAGCGCCTCGATGGCCGTCTCCAGCGTCGCATATCCGGTGATGAGCACGACGATAACCTCGGGTTTGGCGCTGTGCAGCTTCTCCAGCACCTGCAGTCCGTCCATACCGGGCAGGCGCAGGTCGAGGATGACCAGGTCAAAGGGCATCTCATCCCGGGTGAGGGCAAGGGCCTCTTCGCCTGAGGCGGCCAAGGTCACCTGGTAGCCCTCCAGCCTTAACACTTCACCGAGCGTGATGCGTTCGGCGGCTTCATCATCGACAACCAGCACGTGGGTCTCTCGCATGGTTACTCCTTTGAATAGCCGTTCTGGAGGCGTGGAAGGCGCACGATGAAGGTCGCTCCCCCATCCGGTGGATTTTCCACCTCGATCTCCCCGCCGTGACGTTCCACGATACCGTAGCTGATCGCCAGGCCCAACCCGGTTCCTGTCTCTTTGGTGGTGTGGAAGGGCTCAAAGAGGTGTTTACGAATCTCAGGGGCGATACCCGGGCCACTATCTCGGAAGGCGGCGACGACCTGATCCTTTTCCTCGTGATAGGCGGTGCCGGCCCAGAACTCGCCGCCATCGTGCATGGCCTCAATCGCGTTGATGATCACGTTGAGGAAGACCTGGGTCAGCTGGTTGGGGGAGCCCAACACCGGAGGTAGATCGTCTGCGAGCCGGGTCACGGTGGTGATGTGGGCCTGCTGCATCCGTTTGTCGGCGATAGAAAGCGCGTCCCGGACCGGTTTATTTAGCTGAAGGGCCTTGAGAGTACCGGAGGCGGGGCGATAGAAATCCAACATGCGTCGTACGATGTGCACCAGATGGTGTACCTCGTCCTGGGCCATGTTGAGATAGTCCAGGCGTCGCTCTGTCTCGACCTGAGGGTGACGCGCCAGGTGTAGGCTATTCTGTACGGCCTGCAGGGGATTGTTGATCTCGTGGGCGATGGACGCCGTTAGGCGGCCGATCGCGGCCATCTTCTCGGCCTGGATCAGCTGGCTTTGAGAGCGTTCCAATGCCTCGGCAAAGGCGGTCAGTTCGCCGTAGAGCCGCGCGTTCTCTACGGCGATGGAGACGGTGCCGGACATATGCTTTAACAGAGGGAGGTGGTCTTCCTTCAGGGTGTTCGCCTGGCTCAGGACGGTAAGTAACCCCACGGTGATCTCCGACGTGTTCAGGGGAACAAAGAGCTGGTCCAGGGGGCTGATCCCCAGGGCCTCTGTCCAGAAATCCCGTTCCACGGTCTGTAGGATGGGCTTGTTGGTCTCGAGCGCCTGGCGGGCGGTTGCACTTCTTTCAAGGGGGATGACGCGCCCTTCCAACCACGTGCCCTCCGGGCTGCGGGCCGTACGGATGACCCAATCGTCGCTCTCCTCGTCATTGAGCACGACGAGAAAAGCGTCGGCGTCCACCAGACGTTCTAACCCCTCCAGGGCCGAGAAGAGGACGCGATCGAGTTCCAGGCTGCCGGAGACCATCCGGTTGATCTCGTTGAGCGCCGCCAGCTCCTGATTGCGGCGACGGAGCATCTTCTCGGTGCGGCGGATGCGCAGCACGACGTTGATTCGGGCCAGCAATTCCTGCGGATCGAACGGCTTGGTGATGTAATCCTCGGCTCCCATCTGGAGGCCCTTGGCCTTGTCCCGCACCGCGTCAACGCCGGTCAGCAGAATAACAGGGATCTGTTGAGTATGGGGATCGTCTTTGATCGATCGTAGGACCTGGAAACCGTCGATGTCTGGAAGTTTGACGTCCAGGAGGACCGCATCGGGTGGCGACTGCGTGGTTATCTCTTCACGCAGCTTTTTCAGGCCCGCGTGCCCGTCCAGCGCTGTCAGTACCGTACAATCTATGGTGTCGAGGATTTCCTCTACCAGTTCGACCATGGCAGGGTCGTCGTCGACAACTAAAATCCGAGGTTGATTCATGACGTTTTTATCATCCCACTTCCGGCAAGAGCTTTCGGGCGTCCCCCTGTTTCCGTGGACAGTATGGTATACTTATTTCTTACCAACAGGTTCTCTCAGTGAGACGTTGGTTTACGTTATAGTGAAGTATACCTGCATTTTGCGAAATTGTTAAGGCTCTTTTGGACTTCGCAGGATCAGACCGAAAACTTACCCACGGATTTCACA
>CAZCPK010000419.1:0-3687 GCA_964500755.1 uncultured Anaerolineales bacterium | reverse complement strand
GGCTGCATATCACAGCTCCAGGTTGCGAAAATTACTGGAAGCGGGAGCGACGGGAACCGCACTCCGTCAGACAATAATGGAGTGAAACTCCTACCCCCAGATACAAAGTGACATCAGAAGAGAGGGGTGCCAGTTTAGCCCTGGCCTTCAACCCTGCTTCTACCTGCGGAACGCGACGGGACTTGAACGTGAACCCGCGATCTCCAACTTGACAGGCCGGCATATACAACCACTACAACACTACGCCCCCTGAACAATTAATATTATAACACTAACTTGGCGGTTAGCAATGTGTCTTTGACCCAATCAAAGACATTTCGCTAACCGCTTTTTGCATTCTACAGCCCATTTATCTTCAAACGGCGGTTAGCCTTGAGTCATTGATGTAATGACTCGCCAGCTGACCGTCGTTTTTTTGGTTCATCACTTACCATCAAGGAGGTTATCATGTGCACAGAAATGGAAAATCGTCCACAGCTACAAGGACAGCGTCTGAGGGAACTGCGTAAGCAAAAAGGCCTCTCGGCTGAGAAGCTTGCCCGTCTTAGTGACGTCAGCACCCGTCAAATCTGGCGCCTGGAGGGGAATACACGTCCGAATTCGGCAGCCATAACAGTAGCTCGGGTGGCTGAGGCTTTGGATACTACCCTCGAATATCTGCTGGGGATGACGAATAGTCCATCGGTACCCCTAGTTTTCCAGCAAGAGGCACGCCGTGAAATCGACCGCTAGACCCACCCCACCCCAAAACCTGGAGGCAGAGACAGCCGTCTTGGGCAGTCTCCTGATCGATCCAGAACACGCGCTGTCCAAAGTCCAGCCGACCCTGCAGCCGGATCACTTTTACCTACGCAAACACCGTTGGATCTACGAAGCCTGTCTCGCCCTGGAGGCCCGCGGGGAACCGCTCGACTTCCTGACCCTTACCACTGAACTCGAGCGCAAGGAACGCCTGGCTCCCTTAGGCGGTGCCGCTTATCTTGCGCAGCTCAGCGACCGGGTGCCTTCAGCGTTCAATGTCGAGGCCTACGCCCGGCACGTCCACGAGAGCTATCTCCGCCGCCAGATCCTGCAGCGGTGCAGTGCGGCCGCCCGCCTGGCCTACGATACCGAGCGCCCCATTGAGGAGATCACGCAGGCGGTGGAAGCGCAGTTTCTCCAGCTGCGGGACAACGTGGCCTACGAGAAGCGGCTGCGGCCCCTGGGGACGGTCCTGGAGGATCTCTATGACCACGCGCAGCGGCTATATGAAACAGGCGAATCCGGTGATCTCCCCACCGGCATTCCGGGGTTGGATGCCTTGCTCGGTGGCGGCTTACATCCTGGAACGCTGGCTTTCGTCGCCGCCCGACCCGGGGTAGGCAAAACGGTGTTGTTGGGAAATCTGGCGCTGCACTCCGTGAAGCAGGGTCGGACAGCCGTGCTCTTCTCCCTGGAGATGCCCGATGTGGAGGTGGCGGCGCGCCTGGTGCTCCGCGAACTGGGGCTCAACTATCGCCACCTGGAAGAAGGGGATTGGGCGACGCTGGCGGCTGGTTTGCCGCGTCTGGCGGAGCTGCCCCTGTGGCTGGACGATACCCCGGCGCTCCACGTCGAGGATTTGGTCACCAAATGCCGACGCCTCTACACGGAACACGCGCTGGGCCTGGTGTTGGTGGACTACACGCAACTGGTGACCACGGCCCAGGGTTTCCAACAGCGATATCAGGCGCTGGGTCATATCTCGCACTCGCTTAAAGCACTGGCCTTGGAGCTGCGCATTCCGGTCGTGGCGGCGGCGCAACTGGGGCGTGACGCCGATCACCGCCGCCCGGTGCTGGGCGATCTGCGGGAGAGCGGCGATCTGGAGCAGGACGCCGACATCGTCATCTTCTTGCACCGGCCGAATGGCCCAACGCCGGGCGCACCGCTGGTGGAGACCGAGATTATCCTTGCCAAACATCGCCAGGGTCAGGATGGACAATTGACCATGGCGTTGCACCGGCCGCAGCTACGATTTGTACCCTTGACGACCGAGGAGCCATGACTATGTTCACATTCGAGGGATTTCCCGAGCCAACGACCAGCTGGTATCGTCTGCCCAACACCTGGTTTGCTGACTGGCAGGAGATTCGCGCCAAAACGGGACGCGTGCGCATCACCAGCCTGGTGAAGGTCACCGAATACGTCATCAAACACAGCTGGGGCTACCAGAACTACCGTGAACCGGTACGCATATCCTGGAACGACTTCCTGAAAGGCCGACGGCGCTATGGTAAGCGCGTCGACCGGGGCATCGGTCTCTCCCGCGGCGGCCTGCAACGGGCTCTGGACACCGCGGTGGAGCTGAGGTTGCTTGAGCGTCCGCCTGTTGGCGAGGGGGAAGCCCACACTTACCTGCCGCACGTGCGCTCTGGGGAAGCACCGGTGCCTTCTGCCCTGTCGTCCTTACCCTGGGGGGGATTTGCGCCGCCGCAGAGTAACTTCTTCAAGGTGCCCAAGGTCTGGACCGATCTGACGGCCGAGATCACCTCCGCCGTCACCATTCTGACGGTTGAGTATTGCATGCGCCATTCCTGGGGCTGGTCCGGCTGGGACGGTGAACCCCGCTGGCTCACGATTGACGAGATTGCCCAGGGGCGGCGCTATCGCTCGTCGGAACGTGCGGGTGAGCGGTACGACGTCGGAATCGGCTACTCGACGCGGTCGGTCTCGGAAGCGGTGCGGGAGGCGGTCGGTCGCGGATTGCTGGTCTGGCGGGAAACGCTTACCGGAGAACGCGAGTTCGCCCTGCACCTGGCAGGCATGCGGGTGGACGCGGAGGGACGTTGGTTACCGGACGCCAGGGATCAGCAGAGCGGCGAGCCGGAGGCTGGGGCTGGCAATCAGGGACCTACGTCTGCTGAGAGCCCGGCGCAGCCAGAGCAAACTGTCCCCAACCCGCTGGTTGCTCAGCTCGCCGCGCAGGTGCAACAGCTAACGCGCACCGTGCAGCAGCTCAGCGCTGCCCTGGCAGCCGTTGAGGCCTCCTCAGACCCACTTGGCTCCGTAACGGGGGCAGATAGACTCGCTGGTGAAGCTAATAGACCCCCCGCGGAAGCAAATAGACCACCGCACGAAGTTAATAGACCCCCCACGGAAGGTATTAGACCTCCGACGGAAGCAACTAGACCGGCCCAATCTATTAAGACACCGGCTAAGACACCTGAGTCAAACACTCAAGCAAAGAAACCAGCAGCAGACACCGCCACCCGTCAGCCAGCGCCAGCTGGTGCTGCTTTGCCCCAGGAATTGCAAAAGGCGCTGCACCGGATTCACTTCCGCAGCGGCACCAGTTGGGCGGAGTTGCGGTCCGCTTACGCCCAAGAACCCCAGCGCATTGAGTGGTGGATTCGCCACCTGGCGAAGACGCGCCCCGGTGACGCAGCGGCAGGAGGGTTTCTGCTGCAGGTCGTGGTGCGGGGCAAGGCGCCGATCCCGGACCAGGCGCGGCGGTCGGCCTGTACGGTGTGCGATGGTTCCGGCCTGGTGTTCCACGCCGGAAAAGCGAGTCGCTGTCCGGCTTGCAGTAGATCCACATGCTGAGGAGGATACGATGAAGATGATTCAAGCCGTCGTCAACATTCATACCGCACACTATGAGGGGCCCGCGGTTGTCCTCCACAGCCACGGCGACGATACCGTCACGGTGTTGGAGGAAGTGAGCGG
>CAZCPK010000418.1:1071-3687 GCA_964500755.1 uncultured Anaerolineales bacterium | reverse complement strand
TCACAGGGAGTCTCTGAGGGGTCTTGGAAAGCCGCAGAACCGCTTCGTTTGCCCAATTATCATTTCGGCTTTAACGGATCACGCGGTTGGACCGCCCGCGCTACTTTCTCAGGCGCCGAGGTCGTGGCAGCCGCCCCAGTGGGTTCACGTGACAGAATGCAACGAGCTGCTATACTTTAGTATGTGATTTATCACCGGTCCGCGAGATTAATGAGATCCTTTCCCGGACCAGAGAAGCCATCATCCAGAACAAGAAAGAGGGACGTGCATGAGTCCAAGACGTGGGTTAGGACGAGGGCTGGAATCGTTGATTCCCTCCGAGCAGGGAGAGAATTCTGGACTTAAAGAAGTATCCCATGACCAGATTGAAGCGAATCCGCATCAGCCGCGTATGCCTTTCCGGGATCAAGAGCTGGTCGAACTCGCCGCTTCGATCCAGGAACACGGCATTATCCAGCCGCTGGTGGTCACCAAGACCAAGGGAGGCACCTACCAGCTCATCGCCGGAGAGCGGCGCTGGCGGGCCGCGCAGATCGCCGGTCTGACCAAAGTGCCGGTCATCGTCAAGAACGCGGCGCCGCGCCAGATGCTGGAGCTGGCGTTGGTCGAGAATGTGCAACGTGAAGATCTGAACGCCCTGGAAGAGGCGCTGGCCTATCAGCAGCTGATTGATGAATTCGACCTCTCCCAGGCGGAAGTGGCGCGCCGCGTCGGCAAGAGCCGCGTCGCCGTGACCAATACGCTGCGTCTGCTCAAAGCGACCAAGGCGGTCCGCGAGGCCCTGCTCGAGGAGAAGATCACCGAAGGCCACGCGCGAGCGCTCCTGGGGTTGGACGCGGACGAGACGCAGGAAGAGGCGCTGGCGACGGTGTTGGAGAAGGAGTTGACCGTCCGCCAGACCGAACAGTTGGTCCAACAACTGCGCTCCGAGAAACGTCCGGGAGGTAAGTCCAAACCGGCCCCTTCCCCCGAGGTGCGGGCCATGGAAGATCGCTTTCGGGAAGCGCTGGGCACCCGGGTGCGACTACGCCCGAGCAAAAAAGGGGGGCGGGTGGTGATCTATTACTACTCTGACGAGGAGTTCCAGGCGCTCTACGAGCACCTGACGGGTGAGGAGCTGTAACCGCTTCTTGTGATACCCGGGTACTCGATCGTCCGCTGTTCTTCTGTTCTCACTTAAATTACGGTATTAGAACGTAGCCAGGTGCGACGCAGCTTAGAAAGTCTGAAAATGGCCATTTCGCGCATGCTGACGTGCCTTTTTATCCAGCATGCCCCAATCATCGTAGGTGCGTTGCACCTATACCGTAATTTCAGTTTATCAATGGATACACAATTTGGAAGGAGATTTACCAGTGAACATGCTGAATCCTGCAGACATCGTGCGTGAAAAAGTGGAACAGGCGATCCAGATATTGCAAGAGGAGGACACCGATCTCTGGATCACGTTTGTCCGCGAAACCTCTCAGGTCAAAGATCCTGTCCTGGACCTTATTCTGGGTTTCGATCTGACGTGGCCCTCGACGCTCTTACTGCACAAGGACGGCACCGCCATCGCGATCGTAGGCCGTTATGACGTGGAGAACGTGGAGCGGTTAGGCGTCTATACCGACGTCGTGGGCTACGATACGTCGATCAAGGAGCCGCTCCTGACGGCCCTGCGTCGCCTCAAGCCGCGTCAGATCGTGGTCAACTACTCGGAGAGCGACCCCTCCGCCGACGGTCTGACCTTCGGCATGTTCCGCAAGCTCTCGCGTATGTTGGCGGCGACCCCGTATTGCTCCCGGCTCACCTCCGCCGAGGGCGTGATCGGTCGCCTGCGCGGCACCAAGTCCGCGGCCGAGCTCGCGCTGATCCGCGCGGCGATTGAGCAGACAGAAACCGCCTTTGAGCGCTTGACCGCCCGCCTGGAGCCCGGTATGACGGAGCGTGAAATCGCCGTGTTCCTCCACGGTTATCTGGGAGAGCACGGCTTCGACAGCGCGTGGGAGTGGGACTACTGTCCCGTGGTCGACGCCAGCCCGGATTCCGAGAGTGGGCACCGCATGCCAGCGGATTTCGAGACGCAGCGGGGCGCGCTGCTGCACGTTGATTTCGGCGTCAAACGGAACGGCTTCGCCGCGGATCTGCAGCGCGTCTGGTATCTGCTGGAGGAAGGCGAGCGCGCGCTCCCCGACGACGTCCAGCAGGCCTGGGACGCGGTCACGGCGGCGCTGGAAGCGGGTCGTGCGGCGTTACGACCGGGCGCACGCGGCTGGGAGGTCGACGAGGCGGCGCGCACGGCGCTCACGGAGGCCGGTTACCCCGAATTTATGCACGCTTTTGGGCACCACATCGGGCGCACGGCCCACGACGGTGCGACCATTTTGGGCCCTCAGTGGGAGCGGTATGGGGACGCTGTGCGGCGCACCATCGACGTGGGTAACGTCTTCGCCATCGAGTTGGGCGTCCAGGTGGAGAGCCGAGGGTACTTAGGGCGTGAGGAGAACGTGGTCGTAACGAAAGAGGGCGCGGACTATCTGAGCACGCCGCAGGAAGCTATCTGGTTGCTCTAATAGAAACATCTATCTCGCGGCCCGGGGAATTTTCAAAGGGGCGGCGAGCCTCTCCGCGTCG
>CAZCPK010000418.1:0-1061 GCA_964500755.1 uncultured Anaerolineales bacterium | reverse complement strand
GTAATGCGACGGCATCCGTGAGGATGCCGTCGTTAATGATTACCTCTCGTCCCAGCTAAGTCGGTAGGCGCAGAGGGCGTTCTCGCTGGCGTGTCCCCCCACGCGTTCCGGCGGGATTCCGGCAAGATCCTCAATCATGATCTCATCAATCCGGCAGGTCTCCGGATGCGTCTGCGCTACGTGATGATAAGGGCAGTTGCAGATGTAGAGACGGTAGTCGTTGTCCCCTTTCTGCTCCCAGCGCACCACAAACCCCAGTTTCTTCATGTAGCGCACGATATTCTCCAGGCGCTGCTCGGGATTGGTGGGCAAGGGGCCTGCGTCGGCAGCCAGCTGATGCGCTGTCTCCTCCAGTAACTGGGTGCGCTGCTCCGGAGTGAGCGTCTCTAACGCGTCCAGGAGCGCGCTTGCCAGACCGCTATAATTGCTAGGGAAGAGATCCGCGGCCATGGCCGTGATCTGGTAAATGTAACGCGGTCGACCGGGACGATTGGAGTGCTGAACTTCAGGATCTGTGATGTATCCTTCTGAACGGAGGATCTCGAGGTGATGGCGAACTGTGACGCTGGTCAATTCCAGCTCCTCGCTGAGATCCTGAACAGTCACTTCTCCACGGCGTTTGAGAATCTCAAGAATTTGTTGACGTGTATCCTGCATTGGGACTCTTCCTATTTCCTTATCGTCTAGGATAATGGATTAACTAACCAAATCAATACGTTAGATATTCTAACACCGGCCTCCTCGTTTGTCAAACATGCGTTTTTTTTATTAGAATATCCCTCAATATTCTGGCTCTTGGGGACTTTGCAGGATCAGCCCGGAAAATTGCCTACGGATTTCACAGATTCACTGAAATTACGGTATGAGGTGCAACGCACCTACGATTATCCGATCATGCTGGCGGAAAAACCCTGACAGCGTGCCCGAAATGGTTATTTTCAAGCATTCGAAGGTGCGTTGCACCTGGCTACGTTCTAATACTGTAATTTAGCTACCTATCACTTTGAGGCAAAAGTTTGTCTGTTACGAGATGAAGCTGTTGTATATGTTTCGAAAGCACG
>CAZCPK010000417.1:0-3693 GCA_964500755.1 uncultured Anaerolineales bacterium | reverse complement strand
CCCAGCTCAGCCCGGCGATCTCCGTCGCCACGCGCAGGATCTGCTCCTGGAAGAGCAGCACGCCCTGCGTCGGTTCCAGGATCGGGGCCAGCGCGGGATGAAGATAGCGCACCTCGGCCTCGCCGCGATAGCGCCGCACGAAGGCGTCGGCCTGTCCGCCGGTCGCCGGCCCGGGCTTGAAGAAGGCGTTGGCGACCGCCAGATCGCGGACCGTCCGGGCCTGCAGCTGGCGCAGCGTCCGCCGCGCGCCCAACGACTCACACTGGAAGACGCCGACGGTGCCGCCCCCGGCGATCAGCTCCGCGGTCGCGGCGTCGTCGAGCAGGATATCCGCCAAGCGGAAGTCGGGGTCGTGCGTCCGGCGGATGCGCTCGGCGGCGTCAGCCAGGACGGTGAGCGCCCGGATACCCAGGAAGTCGAGTTTGGGCAGGCCCAGCGTCTCGACGTCGTGGTGGTCAAATTGGGTGACGAGGAAGCCTTTAGGCGTCCACTGGACGGGCAGCACGTCGGTGAGCGGCCCGGGGGTGATGACGACGCCGCCGGGATGGACGCTCAAATGGTGGGGAAGATCGGCGATCCCGTAGGCCGCCCGGGCCACCTCCCGCAGGCGCGGTGACTCCAGCTCCCCCAGGAGTTCGGCCAGCGGGGTGCGCTCGGGCGCGCTGAGACGACGGCGCCGGGGCAGCACCGCCAGCAATCGCTTGAGCGCAGCGTCGTCCAGGTCGTAGGCCTTCGCCGCCTCGCGGGCCGCGGAACGCAGCCGCAGCGTGCTGACGGTGGCGACCAGCGCCACGTGGTCCGCGCCGTAGGTGCGCCGGACGTAGGCCAGCACCTCGTCGCGGCGGCGGCTGCAAAAGTCCAGGTCGATATCGGGCGGATCGGCGCGGCCGGGGCTGAGGAAGCGCTCGAAGAGCAGGTCGTGCTCGATGGGATCGACCGTGGTGATGCCCAGAGCGTAGGCGACCAGGGAGTTGGCGACGCTGCCCCGCGTGCTGACCGGCAGGTCGTGCTCGCGGGCGAAGCGGACGACGTCCGCCACCACCAGGAAGAGCGGCGCGTAGCCCTGACGGTTGATGACGGCGAGCTCGCGCGCCAGACGCTCGGCGACCGCCGTGGGGAGCGGCTGGGAATACTTCGTCCGCACGCCGGCCTCAGCCTGGACCGCCAGCGCCTGCGCAGGCGTCTGGTCGTCGGGGAGCTCCAGCGTGGGCCAGATCATGGCGCCGTCGGGGAGCGCGGGCTCGCAGCGTTCCGCCACTTCGACGGTCCGGGTCAGCGCGTCGGGCACGTCGGCGAAGCGCGCTGCCAGCGCGTCGACGTCGAGCCAGTGCACGGCAACGCGCCGATCCCCATCGTGGGGCAGCGCCGCCGCGGGCACAGCGTCCAGCGGGCAGTTGCGGGCGATGGCGGCGAGCAAGCGCAGCCGCGCGGTCTCGTCGGGACCGAGTGTGTAGACAGGCTGCACGGCGACGCGGGGCAATCCCATCCGCTTGCCCAGCGCGTTCAGGGCCTGGTTCACGGCGCGGTCGGCTGCCGTGTGCTGCTCCAGGCTCAGGTAAGTGGCGTAGGGCGTATAGACGCCTGCCAGCTTGCCGATCAGGCGGTGAGCCAGCGGACGCCGACCGGCGCGCAGCGCCCGGGCGATCCAACCGCGGCGCCCGCCGGTCAGACAGAGCAGACCCTCGGCGTGGGCCCGCAGGACGTCCAGGGGCGCGCCCTGACGGAGGGCCACCTCGCGGTCGGCGCCGCCCTGGAACCACGAGGAGAGCGCGCAGAGCGAGCGGTAGCCGGCGGGATTCTGGGCCAGCAGGACGATTGCGCCCGGGGACACGTCGGCGTCGGGCAGCGGCGCCAGATCCGCGGGCCAGGCCACGTTGACCGTCATGCCCAGCAGCGGCGTGACGCCCCTCTCGCGGCAGGCCCGGTCGAAGGCGACGGCGCCGTAGAGCGCGTGGGCGTCGGTCAGCGCCAGGTAGGTACAGCCGGCCTCGGCCGCGCGTCGGGCCAACGCCTCGGGCGACGCCGTGGCGCCGAGCAACGTGTAGTATGAGTGCACGTGCAGGTGCACGTAGGACGCGGCGGATTGCGCAATCATGGGCACTCAGTATAAAAGGGGACGCGAGAAGGTCAATTACGGAATTTCGAAGCAAATCGATTACCGAAATCGCCCTCACCACCCCACAACGTGCGTAGACAAGATCAAGGCAAACGCAGCCGGGGTTGATAACCTGGACAAACGTCGCAGGGAGTCTCTGAGGGGTTTTGGAAAGCCGCAGAACCGCTGCGTTTGCCCATTCCCCCTCCTTTCTGGTCTGCCGGCGCAACTGATGATACAATGGAAACATCCCAGGGTTATGTTCCACCATTCACCTGGTTGTGCTACGTGAGGCGACCACCATTCAGATAAGGAGAATCGATATGCTGAAGCAGAGACGTTGGACGTTGATTGCGCTGTTTGTGTTGGTCGGTGCGCTGCTCGCCGGCTGCGGCGGCGACACCGTCGAAGTTGAGCCGACAGAGGAGCCGTTCCGGGTGGCCTACGTCTACGTGGGGCCGGTGGGCGATCTGGGCTGGAGTTACGCCCACGACCAGGGCCGCCAGGCCGTGGAGGACGACCTGCCCTACGTCGAGACGAATTACTCGGAGAGCGTACCGGAGGGCGGCGACGCCGAGCGCGTCATCCGCGACTACGCCGAGCAGGGCTACGACATGATCTTCGCCACCTCCTTCGGCTACATGGACTCGGTGATGACGGTGGCGGAGGAGTACCCGGACGTGCTCTTCGAGCACTGCACGGGTTACAAGACCGCCGAGAACGTCAGCATCTACGACGGGCGCGGCTACGAGGGCTGGTATCTGGCGGGCATGACGGCGGGCCGCATGACGGAGTCCAACATTCTGGGCTACGTCGCCCCCTACCCCATTCCCGAAGTCGTGCGCAACATCAATGCCTTCGCCCTCGGCGCGCAGGCCGTCAACCCCGAAGTCGAGGTGCACCCCGTCTGGATCTTCGCCTGGTTCAGTCCACCGGATGAGCGCGAAGCGGCCCAGGCGCTGCTCGACATCGGCGCGGACGTCATCGCCCGGGAGAGCGACTCCACGGAGCCCGATAAGCTGGCCCAGGAGAACGGCGTCTACGCCATCGGCTACAACGCCGTCTCCGATGACGTCGCGCCGGACGCCGTACTGACCGCGCCGATCTGGGATTGGGGCGTCTACTACAAGGACACCATCGAGAAGGGCTACAATGACGAGTGGGAGACCCACGCCTACTGGGGCCATATGTCCGACGGCATCATGGACCTGGCCCCCTTCGGTAACATGGTCCCCCTGGACGTCCAGGAGGAGGTCAATGTCGCTAAACACGAGATCTTCAACGGCGACCTGCATCCGTTCACCGGGCCGATCACCGACAACGCCGGCGACCTGCGCGTGACGGAGGGCGAGACGATGTCCGACGAGGCGCTACTCGGCTTCGACTGGCTGGTCGAGGGCGTCACCGGGGAGGTCCCCAGCCAGTAGCTGTGTTGCAGTAGGGTAAGCAGAGACCTCCGATGGCCAGCACGGCGTCGGAGGTCTCTACCATACCCCCCCGTGAGACGTGACGCGCGTCACGTTTTACCTTTCAGACATCCCCTAGGGATTGCGAAGCGAGTGGTCAGCGAAGACCCGCGCCAATGTCGCAGAACGTGC
>CAZCPK010000416.1:0-3750 GCA_964500755.1 uncultured Anaerolineales bacterium | reverse complement strand
AGGGCCACCGCCGCGGCGCGTCCCCCTTCACCGGGGAAGAACGGGCCTTGATCCGCCGCGCGTTGACCGAGAGCGGGGGCCGCATGTCCATCCCGCTGCTCACGGAGTGGGGCATGACGGAGAAGCCCGCGCGCAAGTTACTCGAGGACTGGGAAGTGCGCGGCTGGGTGCAGAAGGATCCCCACCGCCGAAATGCACGCTACGTAACGCCTAAACTGCGGGATCTGTGGTCAAACGGTCAAACTGGTCAAACTGAGTCAAACTGGGGTCAAACTGCCCCGGCGACCGGTCAAACTGGTCAAACTGCCGGTCAAACTGGTCAAACTGCCCCGGGTAGCATATAGGGAAGCAGTAGGCTAACCATCTGGCATAGTTCTGTAAGGTACCCGGAATTGTTGAGTAACCTAGCACAGGAGGGCATGATGAACGAGAGACAGATTATCGAAACAGCGAAACACCTGGTCGTCGGCATCGATCCGGGCGCGGGAGGCCTCAAAGTCTTCACCGGCGCGACGGGCACGCAACTCCCCTCCCAGGTCGCCGCCGACGGCACGCGCCTGCAGCCAGCCGATGTGGTCGGCCTGGCGCAGGCCCAACCGCCTATCCACGTCAGCACCTCCGCCGGAGAGTACTGGGTCGGCAGTCGCGCCCACCGTTGGGGCCGCCCGCTGGAAAGCCTGGATCACAGCCGCTTCCGCGGCTCCCCGGGCATCGCCGCGCTCTTCTACGGCACGCTGGAGCAGCATCTCCAACAGCACGGCACCAATCTCCAGCAAGTGGAGAAGGCCTACGTCGGCTTGCCCCAACAGGCGGTCAGCGTTCCCGGCCTGGTGGACGACGTGAAGGCTTGGCTCACCGGCGAGCACCGCTGGCGCGTCGACGACGGACCCTGGCGCCACCTGGAACTCCGCGACGTCAAGGTGACCACCCAACCCGCCGCGGCGCTCTTCGACTACCTGCTCGACGCGCAGGGCCAATTCGTCGCCGGGCACAAACGCCACTTCAAGCGCGAGGTCGGCATCATCAGCGTGGGCATGTCCACCGTTGAGCTGCTCGTCGTCCAGGAGGGCAAACCGGTGCCCCGCTTCACCCACGCCGAAAACGCGGGTGTGCGGCGCCTGCTGCGGCTCCTGGATCCGCGGGGCCACTACTCCCGCGGCGAGCTGGATGACAAGCTCCGCGCCGGGGCGTTCAACGGCCAGTTGGCCGACGCCCTCAACGTCTGGGGCGCCGAGATCAACGGCCTCATCGAGGAACACTGGGAGAGCGGCAGCCGCACCTGGGAGCGCTTCGCCAGCGTGGTCGTCGTGGGCGGTGGTGCCCATCTGCTTCGCCATGTCTTGACCCGCAAGCTGGCCGGGAAGGCCTACATCCCCGACGACCCGGTACTGGCCATCGCCCGCGGCCTATGGAAGATGGCCGTCCAGCACGAGATCCCTTTGGCCAAACGCCGCGCCCGCCGCCGCGACTAGTTCACCCGGGGGCAGGCCACGGTCTAGCCCTGCCCCCACATACATAAAGGAAGGAACCCTATGAGTAAGCGGGGCCGCCCGCCCTTGGAGCAGCCGTCCCAGCGCTTCGTCATCACACTCACGCTCCATCCGGGGCGCGACGACGACCTGATCGAGTTTCTCGAGTGCTGTCCAGCGGGCTATCGCGCCACGGCCGTCATCGCCGCCTTGCGCTCCGGTACTCTTAACCCGACAGCGGCCGATCCCGAGCAGGTCAGCGACGCCGAGATAAGCGAGACGCTGACCGACAGTTTCCTGCTGTAGAATTTCTGGCAGCCAGAAAATGGCCCGCCCTTTTGTGGCTGCCAGAAAATACTCCGGGTACGGGAAGGTAACGCCTATGCCTTTTGACCCTAAACGTTATCCAGAGAATTGGCTGGCCATCGCCCGGCGGGTAAAAGATGCCGCAAGCTGGCGCTGCGAACAATGTGGCCATTCCCACGATCCGGAGCGAGGCTATACGCTGACCGTACATCACATCAACGGAAATACGTTCAACAACGACCCTGATAATCTGGTGGCGCTCTGTCAGCGCTGTCACCTGGCCATCCACGGCAAGAAGAACGTGGTGGGCCAGCGTATGTTCCCTTTCGTCCGCCCAGGCTGGCTGCAAAGACGCGTTAAGGAAGAAGAGGAGTCCATTGATCGAGGCAACGGGGATTAGATATGCCCTCTAATAAGGTCCGGCGTACGCCGCCTCCTGTGCTCCCGTTGTCTCGATCAGGGGATTCCCCTGAGAGGGCATATATACCCGCTATTCTTTCACCTGCGTCGCCGGTTTGTTGAGACGGGCTGCCAGGATCGCGACCGTCGTCGTCAGCCGAGGGGGAGTTGCCCCCATCCCGACGAGGGCGAGTCCGATCGTGACACCAGTCGACCGGTGGACCAGGGCAGGTGTCCTGCCGCCACGGGCGTGGCCGCGGCCTGCGGAAAGACAGCCTGGCACAAGGAGGTGCTATGGGACGTCGAAAGAAAACACATACGCCGTTAGCTTATGCGCTAATCCCGCGATCTATGTACGGCGCGTTGGGCCGGGGCCATATCGATCCCACTGCGTTCGCGGTGTGGGCCACCATCCGGCTGTACGTGCGCGACGAAGAGCGCGGCGAGTTCAGCCCGCCGCCGGTAGACTTAACCAACCGGGAACTTGCGGAGGCCACGGGGCTCACGGTGCGCCAGACGGTTAACGTCTTGAATCACCTGGAGGACCGCGGCCTTTTACACCGCCTGACAGACGCGGAGCGGGAAACCAAAAGCCTCCCCGGTAATCGGTGGTTGCAATTATTGCAGCCCATTTCAATGAAATCCATTTCATTGAAATCAGAAGAAGAAGCTAGTCCTAGTACCCTAGATAATTCTATACACGGTTTATCTAGCGCAGGTGATTCTGCATTCTCTAGCTCTAAACTAGAGGGGGGTATGGGGGGAACAGAAAACGTTGCAGCCGATTTCAATGAAATGGGCTGCAATGAAAAGAATTTCAATGAAACCCAGTTCAGGGAAATCGCCCGCGACCTGCAAGTCTGCGGCGTCTATCGCAAGCCTGCCTATCAGATCGCGACCCGCATGCTGCAGGAGGAGGCCTCCCGGACTGTCGACTGGGCCAAAGACACCTTCTATCGCGTCTTCAACGAGGAACGCCAGGCCGCGGTCACCGACGACGTCGCCATGCGGCGCACGGTGACGCGCCTCAAGAATGGGGATTGGGGCAGCCTGGATGCCGTGGTCGCCGAGGCGGAACGCCGTAAGCAGGATCAGCAACCTACGCCTACCCCCAGCCAGCTCGACCGCTTATTGACCCCCCCGCAACTCTCCCCGGCGCAGAAAGTCTGGGGTAAGGTGCTCCAGGAGGTGGAACTCCAGCTGACACGCTCCACGTTTGACACCTGGCTACGCAGCACTCAGGCACTGGAGATCGAGGGGGCGACTCTGGTAGTCCAGGCGCAGAATCACTACGCCGTCGAATGGCTGACGAGCCGCTTGCATAAACCCATTCTGCGTTCCCTGCGCGATATCGTGCAGGATTGGCCCTCAGATAACGGTGGGGGGCTCGTAGCGCAGGTCTGTGATGTCAACTTTGTAGTATCAGGAGAATAAGATGACTCGTCCTACGCATTGTCTAACCTGCGGGTGCCCGCTGGAGCAGCAGCAAATCGGGCGGCCCCGCTACTACTGTTCCGATAAGTGCCGCGTCAAAGCCTACCGGCAACGCAAACGGCAAGCGGCTGCGACCTCCCCT
>CAZCPK010000415.1:0-3751 GCA_964500755.1 uncultured Anaerolineales bacterium | reverse complement strand
AGGACTCCGTGGCTAACTACGAACCTTTGACCTAGAAGTTGGGGGGCTTTACGTAAAATCGTTCATATGTTCGCGAAGGTGATAGGTAGCTAGATTCGCTTAAAGGGCGGAAGTGCGGTGATTCGGGGACAAGCTCGCGCGATGAAAAAGCGGCTTCAAATTTTACCACGGATTCCACTTGCTATTTTTCTGTGGGAATCTGTGGAATCTGTGGTTAAGATCTCGGTGCAACCCGGCAAAATCCCAAAGGACCCCAATTGTTAAAATCTTTAAGAACTCGTTAATTTCCCTCTTGACAAGGAGTTTCTCTTCGTGTACAATGTAAGCGTTTACGTAAACGCTTACATTGTGGAATTTTTCGGCCTTAAAGGACGATAAGTGAATTCTTCAGCCAGAGCGCATTCAAGAGCCACGATCGTAGACGTAGCCAAGAAAGCCGGGGTCTCCATCGCTACCGTGAGCCGCGTGATCAACAAGACCGCTCCCGTCACCCCGGAGACCCGCGCTCAAGTCCAGGCAGCCATTGCGGAGTTGAACTACCGCCCCCGGTACGCGGCCCAGATGCTGGCCCGCCAGCAGACCAACACCATCGGTCTGCTTTTCAGCGACATCAGCGGCGACTTTTTCTCACCGATGCTGCGGGGCATTGAGGCAGAAGCGAGCAGCCACGGGTTCAGCCTGCTCGTCTATTCAACCCACGGACGACACGCTAAGACGCAGCAACCGCTGCCTCTAGGCGAGCACAATGCGGACGGCGTCCTGGTTTTCGTCAACAGTATATCCGACAAGATGTTGGAGCACTTCTGTGACATCAATTTTCCGGTTGTCCTGATTCACCGCCGCCCGCCCGAGGGGCTGCAGCTGCCCTACGTGACGATTGAGAACAAAAAAGGCGCGATCGCCGTAATGGAACATCTTATCGAGGCGCACGGCTACCAACGTATCGCCTTCCTGCGCGGCGACATGGATCAGGAGGACACCTACTTGCGAGAACAGGGCTACCGGGAGAGCCTGACCGCGCACGGACTCCCCATCGATCCCCAACTTATCGCACGCGGCGACTTTGACCGGGCAACCGCCGAGCAGGCCGTCGCGGGTTGGTTGACGCGGGATGCGGAGATCGACGCTATCTTTGCCGCCGACGATGAATCGGCTATCGGCGTCTTGAGCGCGGTCCACAACGCCGGGTTGCAAGTACCCGAGGACATCGCCGTCGTGGGCTTTGACGACACCTATCTCTCCGGCTACCTCAATCCACCCCTGACGACGGTGCGCGCGCTAACGGAGCAGGTCGGGAGCCAGGCGACGCAACAGCTGATCCAGTTGATTCGAGGAGAGGAAGCCGAGCTTTTGACGTTGCTTCCGACGGAGCTGATTGTGCGACGATCCTGCGGCTGTCCCTGACGCCCACCCCCATAGACTTCTACGCGCCGACCGGCGCGAGAGGTACCGTTCGTTAAGCAATGAGGGCACTGCCAGAAACTCACGTGCCCTTCAATAAAAGGAGGTGAGAATCTATAGAGAGATTTAGAGAAGATCCCATGAAGTATGTGTTAGGCACATCTTTCAAGAGTAGACCAACTTCAAACCTTTAAAAGGAGAGACTATCATGCGTAGATCACTATTTGCCCTATTGGCAGCGTTGTTGATTGCCAGTTTGGCACTGACCGCCTGTAACGGCGGCGCTCCCACAGAAGAACCCGCGACCGTCGAGCCCGCTGATGACGGCGGCGAAGAAGCCCCTGTCGATGAAGAACCCGTCGACGAAGAGCCAGTCGACGAAGAGCCTGCCGATGACGGCGGCGACGTCGTCCAGATCCGCTGGTTCGTCGGCCTGGGCACGGGCGCGAGCCCCGAGCAGATGCCCGCTCAGGAAGAGCTGGTAGAGCAGTTCAACGCCGAGCACGACGACATCGAGTTGATCGTCGAATTCGTCGTCAATGACCAGGCGCCTGACACGCTGAAGACCCAGATCGCAGGCGGTAACCCCCCCGACATCATCGGTCCCGTCGGCCAGAGCGGCGTCAACGAATTCTCCGGCCTCTTCCTCGACCTGACCCCCTACCTCGAAGACTACGACTGGAGCGACTTCGACCAGGGCAGCATCGACGCCTACCGCATGGAAGGCGTTATGGAGGGCATCCCCTTCGCCGTCTACCCCTCCGCCATCTTCTACAACCGCGACCTCCTCGACGAGGCCGGCCTTGAGTATCCCCCCCACGAGTGGGGCGGAGACTACGCCGACGGCGACGTCTGGGACACCGCCAAGCTCGAAGAGCTGGCCCTGCTCCTGACCGTCGATGAGAACGGCAATGACGCCACCGACCCCGACTTCGACCCCGAAAACATCGTCCAATTCGGCTACAACACGCAGTGGACCCTCCCCCGTGGTGAGGCCACCGCGCTCTTCGGCGCGGACTACCTTGTCGACGACGAGGGCAACGCCATGATTTCCGACCGCTGGCGCGACGCCTTCCGCTGGTACTACGAGGCCATGCACGAGGATCACTTCATCCCCAACGCCACCTACCGCGGCAGCGACCTGCTCGCAGCGGGCAACCCCTTCGACTCCGGCAACGTCGCCCTGACCCACTGCCACCTCTGGTACAAGTGCTGTGTGGGCAACGTGCCCAACTGGGACGTCGCGGCCGTGCCGAGCTACGGCGACGGCGAACTCATCTCCAAGCTGCACGCCGACACCTTCCGCGTCATGAAGGCCACCGAGCACCCCGAAGAGGCCGTTGAGGTTCTCAAGTGGCTGGTCGGCGAGGCCGCCGGCCCGCTGCTCGACGTCTACGGCGGCTTCCCCGCCCGCTTGAGCCTGCAGGAAGACTTCATCGCCGGGCTCGACGCGCAATTCGAGCAGGGCGTGGACTGGCAGGTCTTCATCGACGGCCTGGCCTACCCCGACATCCCCAACCACGAGGCCAACCTGCCCAACTACGCCGAGGCCTTCGACCGCCTCCAGGCCTTCCAGAGCCTCTACCAGTCCGACCCCGACCTCGACATCGACGCCGAACTCGACACCCTGGAATCCGACCTCCAGGCCATCTTCGCCGCAGCCGACTAGTCCATTTGATTTAGGCCACCTTTGAACGCTACTCACGTAACGAAAGCGTCCTCAAAGGCACGTGGGGTCAGCCTGCACCACCGGGGCTGACCCCACCGGCCCCAGATTAAGGAGCAAGCTTACATGTCCATTTTCTCAGAGCTTAAGAAAAGAGAGCTCAAGATCGAGCGCCCCACTAAGATGGGCTCCCTGGCGCGACGCGAGGCCCGCTGGGGCCTGATCTTCCTCTCCCCTTGGATTCTCGGCTTCCTGATGTGGACGCTAATTCCCATGGTGGCTTCCCTGGTTTTTTCCTTCACCGACTACAATCTGCTGGAGCCCGGCCAGACCAAGTGGCTCGGTATCCGGAATTACGTCAGGATGTTCCAGGACCCCACGATTCGAACGTCCATAAAGGTTTCGCTGCGTTTTGCGGCCATCTCTTTGCCCATCGGCATTCTTCAGCCCATTCTGATGGCGGCGCTGTTGAACGACGAGCGGCTGCGAGGACGCCGCTTTTTCACCACGCTCTTCTATCTTCCCTACATCGTCCCCCTGGTCTCCGCCGTCTACATCTGGAGCGGTATTCTCAACACCCAGACCGGCTGGGTCAACTTGGCCCTGCAGGCTATCGGCATCAAGGGGCCCGACTGGATGAACTCGCCCCAATGGATCTACCCTTCTCTCATTATCATCGGCTTG
>CAZCPK010000414.1:0-3769 GCA_964500755.1 uncultured Anaerolineales bacterium | reverse complement strand
TCTGTGCCCTCTGTGTCTCTGTGGTGAGATATTTAGTTATTTCAGTAGAGCCAATTATCATTCAAAATACTCCGAGGGGGATTATCATGAACGCAAAACTCAACGTATCTGACTTGGGCGTCGCTGCCCGCGAGGCGGGCTACCGGCTGGGGACGCTCTCGACCGCGCGCAAGGACGCCGCGCTGCACGCTGTGGCCGCCGCGTTGGAGGCGCGCGCCGCCGACGTGCTGGCGGTGAATGCCGAGGATGTCGCCGACGCGCGGGCCAACGGTGTGAGCCAAGCGCTGCTGGATCGATTGTTGCTGACGGAGGCGCGCATGGCGTCGCTGGCGGCGGGCGCGCGCCGCGTAGCGTCCCTGTCCGATCCCGTGGGGACCGAGATCGAGAGTCGGCTGCTGCCCAACGGCCTCCGTCTGAGCCGCCGCCGCGTGCCGCTGGGCGTGCTGGGTGTGGTCTACGAGGCGCGCCCCAACGTCACCGTCGACATCGCCACGCTCTGCCTCAAGACGGGCAACGCCGTGATTTTGCGCGGCGGCAGCGAGACGCTGCGCAGCAACCGCGCGCTGACCGACGTCGTCCGCGTGGCGCTGACGGAGACCGCCGTCCCCGAGGCGGCGGTGCAGCTCATCGACGATCCCGACCGGGCGCTGGTGGGCGAGCTCCTGCGCATGGACCGGCACGTCGATATGCTCATCCCGCGGGGCGGTCCGGGCCTGCAGCGGCTCTGTCGGGAGCAGAGCACCATCCCCGTCATCACCGGCGGGATCGGCATCTGTCACCTCTACGTGGACGCCGGCGCCGACCTCGACGGCGCGCTCGCCGTCATCGAGAACGCCAAGGTGCAGCGGCCCAGCGTCTGTAACGCCCTCGACACGCTGCTGGTGCAGCGCGACGTCGCGGGTGCGTTCCTGCCGCGCCTCGCCGAGCGCTTGGTGCCGTTGGGCGTCGAGCTGCGCGCCGATCCCGCGGCGCTGGCGTTGCTGACGGGGCGAGAGGGCGTCTCGGCAGCCGGTCCAGAGGATTTCGACCAGGAGTGGCTGGCGTTGATCCTGGGCGTTAAGGTCGTCGATACGCTGGACGAGGCCATCGCCCACGTCCGGGCGCACGGGACCGCGCACTCCGACGGCATCTTGACCAACAACTGGCGTCACGCGACGCGCTTCGTCAACGCCGTCGATTCGGCCGCTGTCTTCGTCAACGCCAGCACCCGCTTCAACGACGGCGGACAGTTCGGGCTGGGCGCCGAGGTGGCGATCAGCACGCAGAAGTTGCACGCCCGCGGGCCCATGGGCCTGGAGGCGTTGACGACGTACAAGTGGATCGTGGAAGGTGCGATGCACGTGCGGGAGTGAGCGCTCCCGCCACGCTTAGCGGGATGTTGCCACTTTCTGAATTTGCGTTACTATGATCTTCATCCTGATACGCTCAGGAGAGTACTTTCTGAGGTTCAATTGTGACTCTGCTGAAAAAAGTCTGTTAGGGGATGCGCCCCTTGTTACCCCACAAATGTGTGTAGACCCATTTTCTCTCCGCGTTCTCTGTGTTCTCAGCGGTAAATAGGCTTTTTTCAACAGAGTCAATCGTGCTGCTTTGGCGTGGATAAGGACAGACTATGAAGGAGAGTGGATATGAAAGAAACGGATAAGGTTGCGTCCTGGGCGAATCTCCCTTTGAGCGGTGCCCTTACCTTTGCTTTTATCGGTTCTTGGGTCATTGCGTCGTTGATGACGGTTGCGTCCGTGGGTGGGCTGCTCTACCCGGAGCGATGCTATCCGACGGAAACGTTGCGCCGTTCCCTTATGGTCACGGACGTGGTCAATCTCGTTGTCGGTTTGCCTGTTCTGCTGGGGTCGATGTGGCTGGTGAGGCGCGGTAAGCTGCTGGGCCTGCTCTTCTGGCCCGGCGCGCTCTTCTACGTTCTCTATCACTACATCGTCTATACCTTCGGTCTGCCGCTCAACGTGAGCTTTGTGTTCTCGCTGGTGCTGCTGGCGCTGAGCGCTTACACGATGATCGGCCTTCTCACTCGCATTGATGCGCAGGCCGTCCGGCGACGGCTCGCCGATCACGTACCGGCGCGCTTCGCCGGCGGCGTGCTGGTTGGGCTGGGCGTGCTCTTCTCGCTGCTGGCCCTCGGCACGCTGGCCAATGCCCTCGTTGACGGATCGCCCATTCCAGAGGCGGAACGCGCGCTTCAGGTTTCTGACTTCATCACGACCCAGGCGTGGATCCTCTGTGGCGTCCTGCTCTGGCGGCGCAAGTCGCTCGGCTACGTGACCGGCGCGGGCTTGCTCTTCCAGGCCAGCATGTTGTTTGTTGGATTGCTAAGCTATTTCATCCTCCAGCCTTTTCTGACCGCATCCTCCTTCCCTGTGGAGGATTTTGTCGTGGTCTTTGTGATGGGATTGGTCTGCTTCATTCCGTTTGGCCTTTTTGTGCGCGGCGTGGTCTCGAGTGATGTATAGCCATAAGGAGCACTAGGGATTGGCTGAGAATATGGTGCTGTTCTTGAAGAGAATGGCGCGGGCGGGCGCAGCCGGTTACGTCATGTACTATTTCTCGGAGTGTCTCTTCTGGACACGTCCTACCGAGACCTTTCTAGGGGGTTACGTGGTCGGCTGGTTGCTCTATACGTTCCTGACGTTTGTCTTGTTCACCGTGGTCCGGCGGTTTCGGGTGCGGAGCCTCGGCGCGCTCTTCCTGGCGGGCAGCGTCTACGGCTGGCTGATTGAGGGCGTCATTATGCAGACCATGTACGACGCGTTCCCCTGGCAACTCTCGTTTACCGGGCTCTCGTGGCACGCCCTGATCACCGTGATGATCGGCTGGTTCTACACCCGCAGCGTCCTTTTTGAGAACCGCCCGGTCAAGACCCTGCTGCTCGCTTGTGGCCTTGGTGTCTTCTACGCGCTCTGGAGCTTCAACGCGTGGATTCAGACCGGGGAGGTCACTTCGCTGTCGGTATACGCTGCCTTCGCGTTTATCTCGACCTCCTTGCTGGTGATCAGTTACGCGGTGCTCGATAAGCTGCCCGTGCCGATCTCTCAACCGGGGCGGTGGGAGATTGCAGGGCCGGCTGTGCTCCTGGGAGTCTATTATGTGGGCGTGACTGTAGTCTCGCGTCCGATCTCCCTGGTTATCCTGCCTCCGCTTCTGATATTGACCTACCTGGCTTTACGGAGAAACCGACAGACCGAGACATGCCCCAATAGGCTGATCACCCTGCAGGGAGAGGTGACGTGGTGGAACTACCCGCTGCTCCTCACCTTGCCCATCGTGGCGACGCTCTGGTATGCGCTGGCGCTGGGCGCTGATCTCATGGCGTATACCGACGTCATCTCGCTGATTCCTATGGGCATCTACGCCGGCACAGCCATCTTGGGCGCATTCCTTTTTGGTTTCAGCTGGTGGCGCGTGTGGCGGTCGGGATTCTGAAGCAAGGGGTCAGCGAAGACGTCCTCCAGGGCAGCCAAATGTGCTTAGCCGTGCACAAGGCAGAGGAGGCTCGGGTTACTGACCTGGGTAAGGGGCTGAATGGGGGGCAGCCTAGCGAAGGCAACGCTCTGCGGATCGCTCTCGAGGAGACTGCGAGCATCGTCGAGGCGCCTGTCTTCCTCGTCAACGCCGTGCTCAACTGCGAGTTGGACATGGGGCGGATCGTGGCGGGTGGTCCTATCGTCGCGCATCGCGCCGGCACCGAGGTGAGCCGGTACGTTTGTTGTGCTGACCACCGTCAATCAGTGGGCGGTATAGGACTTGAACCTATGGC
>CAZCPK010000413.1:0-3770 GCA_964500755.1 uncultured Anaerolineales bacterium | reverse complement strand
AAGGGTCTCTGGGACTTTGCCGGATAGTGGAGTGAGTGCTTCTAAAAACCGTGTCCCTAAAAGTAGTGCCGTAGGCTACGCTAGTGGGGCTCACCAGACCTTTTCTGCATTGTGACAGGAAGCGCGGGGCAAACGTTGCCTTGGTATCCGGCGAAATCCCAAAGAGCCAGCACGTTCTGCGACATTGGCGAGGGTCTTCGCCGACCACTCGCTTCGAAATCCCAACGGGCAAACCAAACGCTGAGAATTTCTAAGGCCTCTCAAGCCTTCCCTGGCCCGGCGTGAGAGGACAGAATTTCGCGAGCGCCGGATTGACCTTGAGCGCGCTCCACTTATACTCAGAAGGAAATTTATACGGCCCCCACACAAAAGGAGAGGAGTTATTCCATGGTCGTCACCAAGGAGATACATCTGCAGACCAAAGGATACACGGATATTGTCGACGTCACGCCCCAGGTACGTGATCTTCTGAAGGAAAGTGGTTTACAGGCCGGCACTGTCACCATCTTCTGTCCCGGCTCGACCGGCGGCGTGACCACCATCGAGTACGAGAGCGGCGTCATTCAGGATCTACAGGAAATTCTGGAGGAGATTATCCCTGTGGATCGCGACTACCGCCATCATCAACGCTGGGGCGACGACAACGGCAGTTCGCACATCCGCTCGGCGCTGGTCGGCCCCTCCTTCACCGTGCCCTTTACCGAGGGGACGCTCACGCTGGGCACCTGGCAGCAGATCGTCTTCATCGACTTCGACACGCGGGCGCGCTCGCGGCGGCTCGTCGTGCAGATCGTGGGCGAATGACGCCGTCCGGCTAGCGCCAGAGTCCGCTCACCAGCTGCCCACCGACGTAGGCCAGCAACGTGCCAAGCAACGTGGCGGCGAGCCCGCTCAGCAGGAACGCGAGTGCCGCCGACCGCTCGTCACGCAGGTAGCGGATCAGCGCCAGCACCAGGTTGACGATTCCCTGCGCCACGGCGGCGTAGAAGATGTAAAGCGCGAAGACCAATCCATGGAACTTGCCCAGCCGTAGCGTCGCGTCGAGGATGGCAAACGCGATGCCTAAAACCAGGAGAATTAGTGCATTGATCTTCAGGTAGCGCGTAAGCAGCGATGTCATAGTCCCTCCTCTGGAAATAATGCCGGGTCTCTTGAGCAGATCGTCAAATTATCAACGGATTGAACGGATGAAACGGATGAGAAGAAATGCGGTTAAAAAGTCCAAGAAATCGGATTTTCAGTTGATCACCCCTTACATATAGCGATCTTAACTGCGAAGAGTCTACCTATAGGATCAAGTCACAAGAAATCCGATTTCTGCTAGTTATTTCAGGGCAGCCATTCATCCGCTGTCTAGGTCAGGCCGGGCAGACGGGTCTGCAGATCCAGCACCCGGTACGCTCGACAGATCTCCAGCACCCGCGAGAGGGGCAACGCCTCCGCGACGTTGCCGTCGCGACCCCTCACTGTGGTGGCGGCGAAGAGCGAATTGTAGACCGCCTCCTCCGTCGCCTCTACCGCCGCGACGAAAAACGGCGTCATGGCAGCATTGGAGACCAACGCAACCGGCGCCCGCTCCCGCGGGCCTTCATGCGACACGAGATAGGCCGTGGAGAACGCGAGGGCGTATTCACCCGAGCCGTTGCTCATAAAAGAGCCGGTCCGCACCAACCCAAAGAGCGCGCGCCGGGCGAGCCGCCGCAGGTTGCGCGACGAGAGCGGCGCGTCGGTGGCGACGATGACGACGCAGGAGCCGTCACCGGGAGCGCCCGCGTCGCCCGCCGCCTCCGGCGCCTCGCGAGGCCAGACCGTCCCCAGCTCGCGGCCCACCGGCGCGCCGTTGATCCGCAATAAGCCCCCGTAGTTGCTCTGCACCAGCACGCCGACGACGTAACCGCTCATATCCTCCGGCAGACGTCGGGAGGCGGTGCCGATCCCGCCCTTGTAGCCGAAGCAGACGGTCCCGGTCCCCGCGCCGATCGCGCCCTCCTCTACCGGTCCTGTGGCAGCCGCCGCCAACGCCGCCCGCACGTCGGACGCGGTGACGTGCTGCCCGCGGATGTCGTTAAGGAAACCGTCGTTGGTCTCTCCGACCACGGCGTTGACCGAGCGGACGTCCGCGTTGCCGCGCTGTTCCAGGGTGTGGTGCACCAACGCGCGAACCGCCGGGCCCACGCTCAAGGTGTTGGTCAGCGCGATGGGCGTCTCCAGGGTCCCCAGCTCCTCGATCTGCGCCAGGCCCGCGGGCTTGCCGAAGGCGTTGCCCAGGCAGACGCCCGCCGGGACTTTCTCCTGGTAGAGATTGCCGCCGTGGGGCAGGACGACGGTCACGCCCGTGCGGACCGCGTCGCCCTGCCAGAGCGTCCGGTGCCCCACCCGCACGCCCGCCACGTCGGTGATGGCGTCGCGGGAGCCGGGCGGTAGCACGCCCACGTCGATGCCGAGGACGCGCGCCCGCCGACGCGGTGCTCCTGACGTCGCAGACATGCCGCTCAGGGAACGATGACGGTGCGCACGGCACCGCCAAACGCCTCGAGGTCGTCGAGCACGGCGTTGATGGCGTCGGCGTCCAGCGGAACGGTGCGCGTGACGACCTGCGAGAGATCGAGCTTGCCGCGCCGCGCCCACTCCACCAACAGGGGCAGTTCCTGCAGCAGATGGTCGTTGGTGCCGATGACCTCCGCTTCCTTGCCCAGCAGCTCCGGGTAGGTGTCGATCTCCAACGGCTGATCGCCGATCCCGGCGATGACCGCGCGGCCCATCACGCCCAGCGACTGCACCGCCTGGCGCATGGTCTGTGGGAGCCCGATCAGCTCCAGGGCGACGTCGACGCCCGCGTGCGCGGTAAGCTGTCCCAATTGGATGACGGGATCGTCCGCAGAGGCGTCGACGGGGATAGCGCCGTACTGCTCCGCCAACGCCAGCTTATCGGCGTTGATATCCACGGCGTAGACGTCGAGCGCGCCAAAGGCGTAGGCCAGCTGCACCGCTGAGATACCCAATCCCCCCACGCCAAAGACGGCGACCGTCTCCCCGGCGGCGAGCCGCGCC
Organism: uncultured Anaerolineales bacterium; assembly: GCA_964500755.1. Taxonomy (GTDB): domain Bacteria; phylum Chloroflexota; class Anaerolineae; order B4-G1; family SLSP01; genus G713. Next base: position 719 of record CAZCPK010000413.1, on the reverse strand, counting down.
TTGCGCAGCGCGTGGAACGAGGTCGCCGAGGAGCACATCAGAATCGCGCCCTGTTCGAAGGGAATCTCCTCGGGCAAGAGCACGGCGTTGCGCTGCGGGACGGCGATGTACTCGGCGTAGCCGCCGTCGGTATAGTGGCCCAGCATCGAGCCGCGGATGCAAAACTGCTCGCTGCCCTTGCTGCAGTAGTAACAGTCGCCGCAGCTGATCAGGTAGTGAAGGCAGACCCGATCGCCGACGCGGAGCGTCTTGACCTGCGCGCCCACCTCCTCGGTCACGCCCGCGATCTCGTGTCCCAACGTCATGGGCAGCGGGCGGACGGGAGACTTCCCGGCGCGGTAGTGCACATCGGAGTGGCAGATACCGGCGGCCTTGATGCGCACCAGCACGTCGCCCGGGCCCACGGTGGGCCTGGGCACCTCATGGAGCTCCAGGGGTTGCTGGACGTCGACCATACGTACGGCTTTCATAAAGGCCTCCTGCGTTTGGATTGTCGGACGATGAGCGTGAGAGGGGGAAAAGTTACCCCATTTGTCCATCGGAGTATACGCGAAACAGCATCGACGTCAATCATCAACGCCACGCAGTATTCTCGCAGTTTCATGGAGGCTCTTTGGGATTTCGCCGGATGCAAAGGCAACGTTTGCCACGCGTTTCCTATTACAATGCAAAAAAGGTCTGGTGAGCCCCACTAGCGTAGCCTATTGCGCTAAGTAGGT
>CAZCPK010000412.1:0-3773 GCA_964500755.1 uncultured Anaerolineales bacterium | reverse complement strand
CCACCCCGTCCGGCGTGTGCAAGGGCATGCTGGAGGCCGACGGCCTGGTGGTCAAGATCGACGACCGCGCGCTCCGCGACGGGCTGGGCACGGTCGGCGGACGACCGCGCGGCGCCGTCGCCTTCAAATTTCCGCCGCAGGAAGCCACGACGGAGCTGCTGGACGTCGAGTTCACGGTGGGACGCACGGGCATCATCACGCCGGGCGCGGTGTTGAAGCCGGTCACCCTCGGCGGCGTCACCATCCGCCGCGCCTCCCTGCACAACTTCGAGCAGGTCGCCGCGCGGGACGTCCGCGTGGGCGACCGCGTGCTCGTCCACCGCGCCGGCGACGTGATCCCCTACGTCGTCGGTCCCATCAAGGACGTGCGGGACGGCAGCGAGGAACCCATCGCCCCCCCGGAGCGTTGTCCCTCCTGCGGCGAGCCCGTGGTCAGCGGGAAGGACGAGGTCGCCTATATGTGTATCAATACCGGCTGCCCCGCGCAACGGGTCCAGCACCTGCTCTACTTCGCGCACGTGGTGGATATAGAGGGGTTGGGCGAGCGCACCGCCGAGCAGCTGGTCGCCGCCGGGCTGATCGAGGATCCCGCCGACCTCTACGCGCTGACCAAGGAGCAGCTGCTGACGCTGGAGGGCTTCGCCGACAAGAAGGCCCAGAACTTGCTGGACGCCATCGCGACGTCGAAGGCGCGCCCGCTGGAGCGCGTGCTGGCGGCGCTGGGCATCCGGGGCGTCGGCGGGATGGTAGCGGAGACGCTGGCGCGGGAGTTCAGGACGCTCGACGCCCTGACTCACGCCACCGCGGAGACGCTGACCACCATTGAGGGCATCGGCCCCACCATCGCCGCCAGCATCCACAACTGGTTCGCGCGGAAGGGGAACCGGCGGCTGGTGGAGAAGCTGCGCCGCGCCGGGGTCCGCCTGACGACCGATCTGCCCACGGCGGAGGAGACCGGCGGTCCGCTGATCGACACGACCTTCGTCGTCACCGGCACGCTCTCCAAACCGCGCTCGGCCATCAAGGCGTGGATCGAATCCCATGGCGGTCGCGTGACCGGTTCCGTCAGCAGCAAGACCGACTACCTGGTCGCCGGCGACAATCCCGGCGGCACCAAATATCGCAAGGCCCAACAGCTCGACGTGCCCATCATCACGGAAGACGAACTGCGCACTCTGGCGGCATAAAGGCAGCTTCATCGCACAAAAGAGAGACAAAGGAGTAGATCATGAGCTTACTAACCAATGAGAGCGCCCCCTCGCCTGTACAACATCATCCAATGGAAATTGCAACGGAGATCTTCTGGGCCCAAGGACAGTTTGAGAGCCTGGGCGACCCACATAACTTCATCAACCAGGAGAACTCTACCTACCTGAAGGTAAGCGAGAGCGCCGTCACCCCCTGGTCCTTTACGGGATTGCCCATCACCCATCCTCAGACGCTGGTCAGCGTGCGCGAGTCGGTGCACCTCCTACGCTTTACCGAAGCGGAGAGCAACGCAGACTACCGCGAGCCCCCAAGGACCAAGAAACTCTTCATCTACTTCCCGCTCTTCGTCATCCAGGGAGAGGTGCCGATGTTGAGCGAGGCCGATGTCGAGAACTTCCTGGACTTCTGGAAGGGAGTTTTCGTACCCATCCAGAACGCTTCCTTGCACTTTCTGGCCGGCGGCCCCCAGCTGCCCCGGCAAGTATCTCTCATCTACGTCAATCGAACGAAAATCCAGGGCTACTACGGCGGCTGAGCGCGCGTATGCGAACCCCAGACGGACGGGAGTGCCCCTATTACTACGTCGACACCCACCGCTGGCATCAGGGCGCGGAGACGTGCCGGCTGCTGGAGGACACGCCGGACGCCGAACGTTGGACCGCGGACCTCTGCCGCACCTGTCCGGCGCCGGAGATCCGCCGCGCCAACGCCTGCCCGACGATGCAGTTGCACGGGCGCATCCGCCGCCGACCGCTCCGCTTCTGGGAGGGGCCGCGCGTGCAGATCCGCGCCACGTGCGAGAAGCGCGGCGGCCCCGTGGAGGATCCGCACGTCGGCTGTGGACTATGTCACGAGACCTTCACCTTCGTAGTTACTGAAGAGAATAACGAGTAAATTTCAGGAGGGAACAACATGACTGAACGACCCATTCACATCGCCGTGATCGGCGGCTCCGGCCTCTACGACATGCCGGCGCTGGAAAACGTGCGCGAGATCGACGTCGAGACGCCCTTCGGCCCGCCCAGCGACAGCGTGATCGTCGGAGAATTGGAGGACGTCCCGGTCGCTTTTCTACCCCGCCACGGCAAGGGCCACGTGCTTATGCCCAGCGAGGTGCCGTACCGGGCCAACGTCTACGCGCTCAAGAGCCTGGGCGTCCGGCGCATCGTCGGCGTCTCGGCCTGCGGCTCGCTGCGCGCGGCGTTGGCGCCCGGCCACATCGTGGTGCCGGACCAGCTCTTCGATCACACCACGCTGCGCGCGCGCACCTTCTTCGGCGAGGGCCTGGTGGCGCACGTCTCCGTCGCCGACCCGTTCTGCCCGCAGCTCTCGGCGGAATTGGCCGACGTCACCGAAGCCGAAGGCGGCACCGTCCACCGGGGCGGGCGCTTCATTACCATCGAAGGGCCGCGCTTTAGCACCAAGAGCGAGAGCAACGTCTACCGCGCCTGGGGCATGGACATCATCGGCATGACGACGAGCCCGGAGGCGTTCCTGGCCCGCGAAGCGGGCATCTGCTACGCGGTAATGGCGCACATCACCGACTACGACGTCTGGCACGAGACCGAGGGGACCGTCACCGTGGAAATGGTAGTCCGGCGCTTTAACGCCAACATCGACCTGGCTCGGCGGACGCTGACCACGCTCCTACCCCACTTGGCCGAGATCGGGTCCCCGTGTGGGTGCGAGGACGCGCTGGCCGACGCCCTGATCACCGCCCGGGAGCGCATCCCCGACGAGACGCGCGAGAAGCTGCGCCCGTTGGTCGAACGGTTCCTGTAGAAGAGACCGACACCGACGGACGAAGATATGCAGCGCACGCGGCCCTCCCTGCCCCCTGCGGTTGAACGTCTGCGCCGGCGCCTGCCCCTCCTCCTGCTGGGGCTGGCGTGGCTCTTCGTCACGCTGAGCGCCGTCATTCTGGCGCTGACCACTCCGACGGCTGCGCTGACGGGGCGGCACCTGCTGGCCCTCGTCGGCGGCTGGACCGTCGCCTGGGGCGCGGGCTATGCGGTACTGCGGCGCTACCGTCCCGGCGGCGAGCTGCTGCTCCTGCCGCCCACGGCGCTGCTGACCGGCTGGGGCCTGCTGATTTTGGCCCGGGTCGCACCGGGCTTTCTGCTGCGCCAGCTGCTCTGGCTGGGCGTCGGGGTGGGCGCGCTCTGCGGCGTCGCGCTGCTCCCCACCCTCTCCCGGCAGCTGCGCCGATTCCGGTACACGCTGCTCATCGGCGGGCTGGCGCTGCTCGTCGTCACGCTCGTCTTGGGCGTCAACCCCTCCGGCTACGGCGCGCGGCTCTGGCTCGGGCTCCCGCTGAGCGGCGGGCACGGGCTCTACTTCCAGCCCTCGGAGCTACTCAAGCTGCTGGTGGTGATCTACCTCGCCGCCTACCTCGCCGACCGGCGCACCGTCCCAGCGCAGCACGACGACCTCCGACTCTGGCCCGCCGTCCTGGGGCCAATGCTCCTGATGGTGGGGCTAGCGCTGGTGCTGCTGGCCTGGCAGCAGGACCTGGGCGCGGCCCTGCTCTTCTACCTGACCTTCCTCGCGATGCTCTACCTGGC
>CAZCPK010000411.1:0-3793 GCA_964500755.1 uncultured Anaerolineales bacterium | reverse complement strand
CGGTGGTCGCCGTACCCAACGACAGCTGTGTGCCGGGCTCGCCGATGGACTGCGCGGCAATAATGCCGACCGGCAATCCGACGGTGACGGATCAACCCCGGGCCAGGTCGCGTCAGTAGCACTTGCTGCAGATTCCAAAGCGCAGCTCACAGGTCAACGGGGAGCGAACGTAGATCTCTTCCACGCCCGCTTCGTCAATCATTGCAATCCGCTCCTCGTCGATCTCCTCATTACGATCAACGATCACCTCCCCGGTCTCGGGGTGGATCACCGGGGCAGCAGCGTTGCGACCGACGATCCGTTCGGCCATCGACTGCCCGCCCACGTCTTCGGAACGGTAGATCCAGAATCCCTGATGGGTGCCGCAATCGTCCGCGTTGATGATGATGTCCTGCGCTGTATCGACCAGACGCCGTGTCAGATAACCGGCGTCCGCCGTGCGCAGGGCCGTGTCGGCCAGACCCTTGCGGGAACCGTGCGTAGAGATGAAGTACTCCAGCCCGGTCAGTCCCTCACGCAAGTTGGAGCGAATAGGCAGCGGGATGATGCGTCCCGAAGGATCCGCCATCAAACCGCGCATGCCGGCCAGCTGCGAAATCGGGCCAAACCCACCCTTGGACGCACCGGAATTCGCCATCACCGCGATGGGTCCGAAGGGATCCATGCTCTCAGCCACGGCGTCGGAGACCTCCTCTCGGACGCGAGACCAGACCTCAATGATACGGTTGTACTGCTCGTCCTCGGTGAGCAGACCGCGCCGGTACTGACGCTCAATCTCCCCAACCTCCGCGGAGGCCTGGGCCATGAGCTGCTCCCGTTCCTCAGGAACGGTCAAGTCGTAGATGGAGATGGTGACGCCGGAGATGGTAGCGTATTTGAAGCCCAACGTCTTGATCTGGTCGGCGAACTCCACCGTCACGTCGCGACCAAGCTTACGGTAGCAGACGCTGATAATATCGTTGAGCGCACCCTTATTCATGGGACGATTGATGTAGCGTAATTCTTCGGGCACGATGCGGTTGAAGATCACGCGACCTACCGTCGTCTCGATCGGCTTCTGGGGAGGTTGCTCCTCCCAGGGCCAGATCTCGTTGAAAGAAACGGGCAACTCCGGTGGGGCCTCGACCGTGCCTATTTCCTCGACTTCAGCGGATTCCTCCGCAGGCTCCGCTTCGGCTTCAGCCACGGTCTCGGCTGCGGTCTCGGCTGCGGTCTCGGCTTCAGACTCCACCTCGACTTCGTCCTCGACCTCTTCGTCGATCGTCTCTTCCTCCTCCTCGACGACAGCGAAAGCTCGTTGAGTCTCAAGGTTCGCCTCAATCGCGCGACTGGGAGCGTGCACGTTCGAGATCACGATGCGATCGTGAAGCTTGACTTGCCCCAATTGATAGGCAGCTTCAACCTCGTCAAGATCGACGAAGGCGCGTACCGGCGCATCAGGCGTGTGCCGCCCGTCCATGGTGAGATAGTAAATGCCCATGCACATGTCCTTAGAAGGACCGACGATGGGCTGACCGTCGGCGGGCTTGAGCACGTTCTTAGAGGCCAGCATCAACTTGCGGGACTCCTCGACGGCCTTGCGAGAGAGCGGCAGGTGGACGGCCATCTGATCGCCGTCGAAGTCGGCGTTGAAGGCGGCGCAGACCAGCGGGTGCAGGTGAATAGCCTTGCCCTCGACGAGCACCGGCTCAAAGGCCTGAATGCCCAGGCGGTGCAGCGTTGGCGCGCGATTCAATAACACCGGGCGATCTTCGATCACCTCCTCGAGCACCTCCCAGACCTCCGGGCGCTCTCGCTCAATAAGGCGTTTGGCCGCCTTGACGTTGGTCGCGTAGTTGTACTCCACCAGCTTCTGAATCACAAAGGGTCGATAGAGCTCCAGCGCCATGGTCTTGGGGAGACCGCACTGATGCATCTCCAGATCCGGCCCGACCACGATGACGGAGCGACCCGAGTAGTCCACGCGCTTGCCCAACAGGTTCCGGCGGAAGCGCCCCTTCTTGCCCTTCAACATGTCGCTGAGGGACTTCAAGGGACGACGCCCCCGACGGCTCATGGCCTTACCGCGCTGGCTATTATCGATCAAACTATCGACCGACTCCTGGAGCATACGCTTCTCGTTATGAATAATCACCTCGGGCGCGCCCAGATCGAGCAATCGCTTGAGGCGATTGTTGCGGTTGATCACGCGGCGATAGAGATCATTGAGGTCAGAGGCCGCGAAACGCCCACCGTCCAGCTGCACCATGGGGCGCAGCTCGGGGGGCAGCACAGGCAAGACCGTCAGGATCATCCACTCGGGACGGTTGTTGCTCTTACGCAGCGCTTCCACGACGCGAAGACGGCGCGTGGCGCGCTTCCGACGGGTCTTAGAGGTGCCGTAGCGCACCTCGTGCCACAGGGACTCCGAAATCTCGGCCAGGTTCAGGGTCCGCAGGATCGCATAGATCGCCTCGGCGCCCATGTCGGCCCGGAAGACCTGCCCCCACTTCTGGCGCAGATCCCGGAATCGGGCCTCGTTGAAGAACTGCATCATCTTCAAGCTCAGGAGCTCCTCCCGCTCTCCCTCATAGCGGACTTGAATGGTCTGGAGCTTCTCGTGGAGCTCCTCACGGATGCGTTCGATCTGCGCTTGAATCAACTCCGAGGGGTCTTCTTCTTCGGCCTCGGCATGTTTGGCCGCCAGGAGCTCCTCACGGCGCAGTTCGATCTCGTGTTCCACGGCCTCAATCGCGTCCTTGGCCACCGTGTTGAGCTTCGTATAATGGTCCGGTGCGACCGTTTCGCCTGCCTCGACGATCACGATGTCCGTGGGCTTGAAGACGATGTCGTCCGAGACCTCACGATTCATCATCCCTTCGAGTCGATCCTGCAGACTACGGGCCGCCGCGAGGATTTCGTCGGTGCGCCGATTCAGCTCCTGCTCGAATTCCGCGCGAATCTCCTCTTCAGCGCTCTCCTTAGCCCCCTTGACCTCGCTCAACCGCTCCTGAAGCTCGGCAATTCGCTGCTCGGCCGCCTTCTCCAATAACGCCGTACGTTCCTTCTCCTGCTCTTCCAGACGGGTCAGTGCACGCTGACGGGCATCCTCATCCACATCGGTGACGATATACTGCGCGAAGTAAAGTACGCGGTCGAGGTTACGTTTGCTGATGTTGAGCAATATGCTCAAGTGGCTGGGCACGCGGCGCGTATACCAGATGTGTGCGACCGGCGCGGCCAGGGTGATGTGCCCCATACGCTCACGGCGCACCGCGGAACGCGTTACCTCAACCCCACACTTGTCACAGATAATACCACGATAACGGATCCCCTTGTACTTCCCACAATAACATTGATAGTCACGGGTAGGCCCGAAAATAGCCTCACAGAACAGCCCATCCTTCTCCGGGCGAAGTCGACGATAGTTGATCGTCTCTGGTTTAGTTACCTCGCCATAGGACCAGGACTCGATATCCTCCGGTGATGCAAGCCGGATGCGCAACTTCTTAAAAGTCCGGGCTTCCACAATACTAGCATCTTGATTCATCTTTCCCCCTAGCCTGATACTCCCAAAGCACAAAAAGAAGCGTCTGAGCTACACCGATGCTCTCAGCGCTTCCGTGTTGGACGACATTTCCGATTGACATGGCTGCAGGCATTATACCGTGATCCGTTAAAAAGTCAACAAACCGTTAAGGAAATGATAACACTGTACGAGGGAAGCTCCAGGCCCAATTTCCGGGATTTTGCCCATCCAGACGGGAAGGTTCGGAAATAGGTTGACACTTTTGAATAGCAACGTACCGGTCTA
>CAZCPK010000410.1:0-3797 GCA_964500755.1 uncultured Anaerolineales bacterium | reverse complement strand
TCACAGATTCACACAGAAAATAAAAAATCAGTGAAAATCCGTGCCATCCGTGGTAAAAATTTACAATCGTTTTTGGATCACCCGGCGAAATCCCAGAGACCCTAACAGGGAAGGAAGTCGCAGCCGCAGGAAGCGTAAAAGATGGCCCCAGGAGCACGCACATCTGGTAGAATAGGTGGCGTATCGTCAATATGAAGAGCCAAAGGAGGTAACGTGAAGCCAACAGAGGTCATCCGCATTCGCCGCTTTCGACCGTCCGATCAGGAGCCCGCCAAGGCTCTGATTCTGGCGGGTCTGGAGGAACACTGGGGCACCCTCGACCCCACGCTCAATCCCGACCTGAACGAAATCGCCGCCCACTACGCGGACGGTGTCTTTCTCGTTGCCGAGCGGGGTGCCGAGATCGTGGGGACCGGCGCGCTGCTGCCAGAAGATGAACGGACGGGACGTATCGTACGCATGTCCGTCGCCGGCGCCGCCCGGCGGCAGGGCCTCGGCTCCCGCATCCTCGCACAACTCGTCGACCACGCTCGCGCCCGAGGCTATCGGCGCCTGGTGCTGGAGACGACGTCGACCTGGGACGACGCCGTAAGTTTCTACCGCCACCACGGCTTCCGCGTCGTCGGCACACGCGACGGTGACACGCACTTCGAGCGCGCTTTGTAGGGTCTGCTAACGCCAGAAGCGGTCGGCGATTTCGTCCCCCAGCCGGGAACGCACACAGGCCAGCGGCATCCGCTCTACGATGGGTTGGAGAAAGCCGCGGACCATGAGGTATTCGGCCTGTTCCTCGGGAATGCCGCGGGAGCGCAGGTAAAAACGTTGTTCAGCGTCGAGCCGGGAGACCGTCGCGCCGTGACTGCAGCTGACGTCATTGGAGATAATCTCCAGGCCGGGGATGGCGTGCGCGCGGGCATCGTCGAGCAGCAGGTTGTTGTTGGTCTGATAGCCCTCGGTCCCTTGGGCCTCCGGCTCGACGCGGATCATGCCGTAGAAGACGGTCCGCGCGGCGTCGCGCAGCACGTTGCGGAAGAGCAGATCGCTGTAGGTCTCCGGCGCCTGGTGATGCTGATAGGTGCTCTGGTCGACGTATTGGGCGCCGGTGGCGAAGGTGAGACCCTGCATCAAAGCGTGAGCTTGCGGCGCCAGCAGGTCCACACGCAGGAACTCCTTGGTCGCCCGCCCGCCCAGCGCCCCGGTGGACCAGACGAGGTGCGCGTCGCGGGCCAGCTGCGCGTTCTGCACGCCGACGGTGTACCGCTGCCGCCCCCAGTGCTGCAGGCTGGCGTAGCGGATCCACGCGCCCTCCTCCGCGTAAATCTCCACGACCTCGGCGTTCAGGTGCGGCTCGCGCTCCTGCGAGCGGCGGTCCTGCAGCAGCGTCACCCGCGCGCCCCGTTCGGCGATCACCAGCGTGTGGTGCAACCCCACGCCACCCCCGTCGTCGTAGCCGATGAGCGAGTGCAGCGGGCGCATCACCTGGACCCCGGCGGGTACGTAGACGAAGGTCCCGCCGTGCCAGAGCGCCGCGTTGAGCGCGGTGAAGCGGTTGAAATCCGCCCGCGTCGTGCTGCCGCGCATCCAACTGCGGCGGATCAGCTCGGGATGGTCGTGGAGCGCGTGATGCAGATCGTCGAAGACGACGCCCCGCTCGGATACGCGCGCGTCCAGCGCGGCGTAGGAGGGCGCGCCGTTATGGTGCAGCAACCACCCCCCGACGTGCGGCTCCGGCGGCAAGGGGTAGTGCCAGCAGGGCGGCAGATCGTCGAGGCGTTCCACAGAGCGGGGGGTCACGGCGAGCTGTAGATCATCCAACGGATAATCGCTCAGCGGCACGCGCCGCCAGGCTTCGGCCTGGGGATGCGGCCAATCCATTTCCGTGTAGAGGTCCCAGGCTTCGTGACGCAGCTCCCGCATCCATTGCGGCTCATCGTAGTACTCCGCGAGCGCGTCGACCGTGGCGGGCTCCAGGGGCCGGGATAACGTCTCGGTCTTCTGTCGGCGCAGGGTCTTTAGCTTGACCATCGCTTACCCCACCGATCCTTCCATCTGCAGCTCGATCAGGCGGTTAAGCTCCACCGCGTACTCCATGGGCAACTCCTTGATAAAGGGCTCCAGAAAGCCGTTGACGATCATCACCGCGGCCTTTTCCTCGCTCAATCCTCGGCTCATCAGATAGAAGAGTTGATCCTCGCTGATCTTGCTCACCGACGCCTCGTGCTCGATCTGCACGTCGTCCTCCTGAACGTCGATGTAGGGATAGGTGTCGGAGCGGGACTCGGGGTCCAGCAGCAGCGCGTCGCACTCCACGCGCGAGCGCACGCCTACCGAGCCCGGCGTCACCTTGACCAGGCCGCGGTACCCCGACCGCCCGCTGCCCCTGCTGATCGACTTGGACGTGATGACCGAGGTGGTGTGCGGCGCCAGGTGGATGGCCTTGCCGCCCGCGTCGTAGTGCTGTCCGTCGCCGGCGAAGGCGATGGAGAGGATCTCGCCGTGAGCGCCGGGCCCGCGCAGCACGACGGCAGGGTACTTCATGGTGATGCCGCTGCCAAGGTTGCCATCGACCCACTCCATGGAGCCGTCGGCCTCCACCACCGCCCGCTGCGTCACCAGGTTGTAGACGTTGCGGGACCAGTTCTGGATGGTAGAGTAGCGAGCGTGGGCGCCCTCCTTGACGAAAATCTCGATCACGCCGGTGTGCAGCGCCGCCGCCGAGTACTGCGGCGCCGTGCAACCCTCGATGTAGTGCACGTCGCTGCCCTCGTCGGCAATGATAATGGTCCGCTCGAACTGCCCTAAACTTTGGGCGTTGATGCGGAAATAGGCCTGCAGGGGGATCTCCACGTCGACGCCCGGCGGCACGTAAACGAAACTCCCACCGGACCAGAAAGCGCTGTTGAGCGCTGCGAACTTATTGTCGGCCATGGGGACGGCGGTGCTGATATGCTTGCGCACCAGCTCCGGATACTCCTGGATCGCCGTGTCCATGTCCACGAAGATGATGCCGTGGCGCTCCCACTCCTCCTTGAGCGAGCTGTAGACGGATTCCGAGTCCATCTGCGTCTCCACGCCCGCCAGGAACTTACGCTCGGCCTCGGGGATGCCCAGGCGGTCGAAGGTCTCCTTGATCGCCTCCGGCACCTCGTCCCACGTCCGCGCCTTGGTCTTGACCGGACGCATATAGTAGTAGAACTCCTCGAAGTCGAGCTCGCCCAGATCCACGCCCCACTCAGGCATGGGCATTCGGGAAAAGGTCTCCAGCGCCCTGAGGCGGAAGTTCAGCATCCACTCAGGCTCGCCCTTGACGGCGGAGATCTCCCGGACGATGTCCTCGCCGATGCCCTTGCGCGCGCGGTGCGCGTAGTCCACCGCCGTGGTGAAGTCGTATTGGGATTGGTCCTTCAGCCCCCGCAGACTATCGTGATCGGCCGCCATGCTAAATCTCGCTGACCAGGAGCTGCTCGACCCAATCGTAGCCCTCGGCCTCCAGGCGCTCGACCAGCTCAGGCCCACCGGACATGACGATGCGCCCATCGTAAAAGATGTGGACGAAATCGGGATGGATATAGTTGAGGATCCGCTGGTAGTGCGTGATGACCAGGAGCCCCATATCGTAGGCTTCTTTTAAGCGGTTGACGTTCTCGGAGACGATGCGTAGCGCGTCGATGTCGAGACCGGAGTCGGTCTCGTCGAGGACGGCGAACTGGGGTTGCAGCAGCGCCATCTGCAGGATCTCCGCGCGCTTCTTCTCGCCGCCGGAGAAACCCTCGTTTAGGTAGCGCCGTAGGAAGGCC
>CAZCPK010000409.1:0-3798 GCA_964500755.1 uncultured Anaerolineales bacterium | reverse complement strand
TCACAGGGAGTCTCTGAGGGGTCTTGGAAAGCTGCAGAACCGCTTCGTTTGCCCGCTAACTACGAACCTTTGACCTAGAAGTTGGGGGGCTTTACGTAAAACCGTTCATATCTTCGCGAAAGTGATAGGTAGCTAGACTAACGGATGAAGCGGATGACTTTCATGGATAGAGTAATCAGCCATATCTGTCCGGTGCATCTGTTACTAAAAGGGACTCTCCTGAAAAAAGTGTCTAAACCCCTAAGACACAGAGAACACCGAGGTAAATATTGGCTCTACTGAAAAAAGCAGCTGAACCACTGAGACACAGAGAACACCAGGGTAAATATTAAAAAGGCATTGAGAAAAATTCACAAAATAAGCGTCTTGGTTTAATTTTATTTAAGTACACTCTTATTTTCTCTGTGCCCTCTGTGTGCTCTGTGGTGAGAGATCTAGCTATTTCAGGGGAGTCAATCCGTTGGCAATTAGCCTGTTTTCACAAAAAGAGGAGTCGATATGCAGACCCGAAGATTATTTCTTACCCTAATGTTGCTCATCTCTGTGGCGGGCTGCGCTACCACAACCCCGGCTATAGAAACACCTGTCGCTGCCACTGCCACACCGTATCCCCTACCCACAGCCAACCCCGACGAGCCCTACGCCGAGCAGCGCCACGCCATGGTGAAGCAGACCATCGTCACGCGCGGGGTGACCGATACCCACGTCCTGGAGGCGCTGCTGGCAGCGCCGCGCCACCGCTTCGTACCGGACGACCTCGTCGACCAGGCCTATGCCGATCATCCCCTGCCCATCGGCTATGGACAGACGATCTCACAGCCCTTTATCGTCGCCTGGATGACGGCGCTGCTGGATCTACAGCGCGGCGAGAGGGTGCTGGAGATCGGGACGGGCTCGGGATACCAGGCAGCGGTGCTGGCGGAGCTCGACCTGGCGCTGGAGGTTTACACCATCGAGATCATCCCCGAGCTGGCGGAGCGGGCCGAGGAACAGCTGGAAGCAGCGGGCTACGAGGACGTCCACGTCAAGCAGAGCGACGGTTATCACGGTTGGCCCGAGCACGCGCCCTTCGACGCCATCGTCGTCACCGCCGCGCCCGATCACCTGCCGCAGCCGTTAGCCGATCAACTGGCGCCCGACGGTCAGCTGGTCATCCCCATCGGACCGCCGGGCGGCTATCAGACGCTCTGGCGTTTCACCAGGCAGAATGGGGAGTTGGTTGCGGAGAATCTGGGTCGCGTCGCCTTCGTGCCACTCACCGGCGAGGGACACTAGCACTTCGTCGGGCTAGGTTACACGGAGAAACACAGAGGTTTGCACGGGGAGACACGGAGTAAAACGTTTGATTTTTTTTATATCTGTTTAGTCTTGTGGGCGGTGCGATGCACTTACGATGCAAGGGAATACCGAGATTTGAAAAAGAGCCCTGGGTGGTCTTGGTAATCTCACATCTTTGAGATCGAAAGTGCGTTGCACCTGGGTGCTCATAACGCCATTTGTATCTCTGTGGATCTCTGAGCCTTCTCAGTGCGGCTCTGTGTCCAACGTCACCAACAGAAGCGCTCCCGCATAGCACGCCGCGCCGACGAACAGTACCACGCGGAAGCCAAAGGAGAGCGCCAGCAGCGCCGCCAACACCGAGGCGATGACCGAGGCCGCGCCGTTGATCCCCCACGCCCACGGTACGGTGACCGGCGCCAGATCACGCAGCCTTGCCAGCCCTAGCGGGAAAGGCATGCCCATGACAATACCCAACGGCGCCAACGCCGCCACGGCGACCAGTAACCGTCCCCACAACGGCAGGCGCAGCCCCAGTGAGAAGAGTAGATCCAGCGCCGGGGGATAGAGCAGCGCCAGACCAACGAGGGCCGTCAACGCCCAGCGCAGCGGCACACGCGGCGCGAGCGCGCTGCCCACACCGGAGAAGAGCAGAATGGCAAAAAGCACCGCCGTCAGCGCGTAGACGGGATGTCCCAAAAAGAGAATGAAACGCTGCACCAACGGCATCTCCACCAGCAGGAAGGCCAGCCCCAGCAGGCCGAAATACGCCCCCATCCGCACCAGGTCGCGCAGGTTGTCCCGGCGCCGAAGCGCCCCACCCCGGCTGACCATCACGGGCAGCAAGATGACCACCACGGCGGCGACGAGCGCCAGCGCCAGCAGCACCAGCAGAACAAAGTAACCCGCACCGCCGAAGGGCTGCCACGTCTTCCCCAACTCCGCCACCACCTGTCCCGCCTGATTCCACTTGAAGAAATGCCCGAAGAAGGGCTGGTTATCGGTAGGCGGCTCGACGTCGAAGGTGTAGTCCGCGTACCACGCAGCGCGTTCCTCGCTCGCCAGGAGCGCGGTGAAGGTCTGATGATAGAGCGGTCGCTCCAGCACGTTGTAACGGTTGACCTCCCCAGGCCGGACGTCCGGTGCGACGACCAGGTCGAAAGCCCGGTCGGCGGCGAATTCGCGGACGGCGTCCACTTCAGCGGCGGGGAAAGGCGCCGCGCGGACGAGGAGCGTGAGCGTCGCGTAGCCGCGAAAAGCGATGATCTGGCGGGTCGGGTCGCCGCCCATGGCCTCCACGGCTTCCACAGCGAGCGCGAAGACCCGCAGCGACTCGCTGGGGGGCAGTTGGAGCCAGCGGGTCACCACCAGCAGACCGTCGTCTTCAAGCGCGTCAAGATAGTCGTGGAAGGCTTCGATAGTATAGGTGTAATTCTCGCCGAGGCTGTAAGCGCCCGAGCGGACCGGGCGGTAGGCGCCGGTCAGCGGCAGGGCCACCACGTCGTAGCGCCGGTCGCCGGCCCGCACGAAACTGCGCGGCGTTTCGACGACCGTCTCTAGTGCGGAATGGTTATAAATCGCCCCGGCGGCCTCGACGACGAGGGGGTTCGGCTCCACGGCGGTGACGCGACCGGCGCCCTCCGCCAACGCCGTCCACAGTGCCAGACCGCCGCGCGGCTCCAGCACCAGCGCCCTGCCGCCGGGACGCAGCCGATAGGCCACGGCCTGGGGTAGGTAGCCGGTGAAGGCCAAGCGTTCGTCCGGCGCGTCAAGCGCTTTGAGGGACAATTGGAGCACAGGGCTGGGATCGCCGCCGTCGATAAAGAGTCCGTGCTGGGGCGGCGGTGCGGCCGGGTAGCGGTAGCTTAGCCCGGGCAGTGAGCGGATCCCCTCACTCGCAACCAGGTCAACGCGGGAAAAGCTGTTCCACCGCCGAAAGAGTACCTCGGCGCCGGGATACTGCAGCGCGCCGCTCAGCGCCTTATAGGGTGAAAGCTGCAATTGCAGCCACACGGGACGCGCCACCAGCAGCGCCACAGAAGCCAGGATCAGCAGCGCCCCCGCCACCAACGCTCTCCCCCACCGCTGCTTCCCCCGGCTCTCACGTTTAACTTTTTTATATCCTGTACATCCTGTTGAGAAAGCAAACGCCACTGCCCCCACACCCGCCAGCAGCGCGGCCACGAGTACGGCCCCTATCCCATCCACCCAGCCGGGCACCAGGAGCGCAAGCAGGCAGCCCAGGGCCGATCCGGCGAGGTTCGTCGCGTAGAGGCGGGACGCCGCATCGGGGCGCAGTGCGAAGAGCAGGCTCAACACTGCACCGCTGCAGAAGAAGGGAACCGCCAGAACCACGTAGTGCAGCGCCAGTATCGCGACCTGCGCACGATCCCAGGCGATGCTGAAGGAATCAAAGGGCACGACGTTGATCAGCACGACGGCGCCGATAGCGCTCCCCCCGAGCCCCAGGGAGAGCGTCACGAGCGTGCCGCCCGGTCGCCGCCGCCCCCACCAAGGAAA
>CAZCPK010000408.1:0-3802 GCA_964500755.1 uncultured Anaerolineales bacterium | reverse complement strand
CCGCCTCCTCCAACGCCAGCTGCTCTCGCTCGGCGATCTGGGGAAGGTCAACGCGGACGCGGGTCACCGGCAGCTGCCAGCGTTCGGCCAACGAGACGACGAAGTCGGCGTCGGCGTCGGCGTCCCGCCCCCGGATACCGTGGTGCAGATGGGCCACGTGCAGCTCCAGGGACCAGTCGACGGCCAGGCGGCGCAGCACGTCCAACAGCGCCACGGAGTCGGGACCGCCGGAGACGCCCACGAGGACCCTCTCCTCCGGGGATACCAACCGGTGTCGCTCCATATAAGCCTTGACGTCAGAAAATAAGGTCATCTATCCCTTCTACCGGGGGCTAGGGAGAGCCGGCTACCAGAGCATGCACAATGCCCCCGCCGTCCTCAAAACCTAGGCACGAGTCCCGTTTGACGAGAAACGAGCCGAGGGGCGCGCCGCCACGGCTCGTTCGTCCGCAACAACCACGTAGCCCTACGGCAAGGAGACGGTGGCGCCACAATAGTCGCAAGTCACCTGGTGCATGCCTTTGTAGATGGTGGGCAGCGCGGCGCCGCAGCTGGGGCAGCGGGTGGGCAGTTTTTGCGCTGCCGGCTGTTCCGATTCCGGCCCGTCCGACTCGCTGCTCGCCGGTGCTCTAGTTCCCGTCACGTCCGCTGCGGGCGGCGTCGCGACGAAGCGCTCCGCCTCCAGGCGTCCCTCGCGAGCGCGCCGAATCCACTGTGACCACGTCTCGTTAGTCCCTCTTTTGAGATCGACGACGACCTCCGGCGGACCTTCACCACCGTCCATCCGGAGCACCAGCAGCTCTTTGTTGCGCCGCAGGAAGCGCTTCTCGTCCTGCACGTCCAGCACGTCCACGCCACCAACCGGCGCCTGCCAGAGCAGCTCTTGCACCATCTTGCGCTCGGTAGGGATAAAGAGGAACTTCTTGGTCGTCACCCTGTCACGCTTCTCAAAGATAACGCGGCTGTCCGTCAGGAAGAGCATGCCCTCAATGGGCTCATTGCCCTTGGCTTCCCAGGCCGCCTCGACGACGGCGAAGGGATGCTCGTCCGGGAAGAGCGAGAACGATGCCGCGTCGACCGCTTCCAACACCGCGCGGGCTTGCGCAAACTCGGCCCTGAGCGCGCTGACGGAGGCCCCGACTTGGTCAAAGGAACCGCGCACGCGCTGTTCGGCCTCCCGGACCCGGCGTTCGAAGGACCAGACCCGGTCATCGGCGGTATCGACCAGCGCCCCGTCGCGGGACCGGGCCGCTCGGCTCACGAAGTCCGCCACGGTGGCGACGGCGCTGTTCAGGCTGCGCCGCTCGCGCTCCAGCTGCCGCACGGCGTCACGGCGCTGTGCGGGCCACTGCTTCTGAATCTCGGCCACGCGCGCTTCCCAGCCGCGCCCAAAGATGTACTCGCGGGCCCGCAGATCCTCCAACGCCGGATCCAGGCCGGTGACAGTAGTGGTCAGATCCTCCAGCTGATCGTAGACGGAGGAGAGCGTCGCCTGGCCCCGCGCCTGATCCCAGCGATCTTGCAGAGCGGCCAGCTGCGATGCGAAGTCGGCCGCGGCATTCGAGCCAGTGGTCGTCCCGCTGCTCCCGGAAAATGTGGTCTGTGGATGCCGGGAGCTCTGGGAGGACGATTTGGTCGACGACTTGCGGGGCGCCGGTCGGCGTGTGGATTTCTGTGGACCCGGCGATTTCTTGCCAGTAGATGCCTTGCGTTTTGACTTACCGTCCCTGTTGACACTGGAAGAGATTCTTTTACTCATAACCCCAACCCCCTTTTAGGTGGGCCCATTACGTGATGGGTACGGCTACCGATTCCTGTGCATTTTGCTCCGATTTTGGCGGTTGTCAACTGAGCCACTTTACTCTGTGCCCACCTGCTGGCGCAGATACGCTTCGATGAAGTCGTCCAGATCGCCGTCCAAGACCGCGTCCACGTTACCGGTCTCCTCATTGGTTCGATGATCCTTGACCATCTGATAGGGGTGCAACACGTAGGAGCGGATCTGGTTGCCCCAACCGGCCTCGGTGTGCTCCCCCTTTAGCGCGTCGATCTTGGCCTGCCGCTTCTCCTCCTCCAGCTGAATCAGCCGGGCGCGCAGGATGCGCAGCGCCGTCTCGCGGTTCTGGGACTGCGAGCGCTCGTTCTGGCACTGGACGACGATGTCGGTCGGCAGGTGCCGGATACGCACGGCGGTCTCGTTCTTTTGCATGTGCTGACCACCGGCTGACGACGCGCGGAAGGTCTCAATCTCCAGATCGTCAGAGTGGATGTCGACGTCCACCGTCTTGCCCAGGTCGGGCCAGACCTCGAGAAGCGCGAAGGAGGTATGTCGACGATGCGCCGAGTCGAAGGGGGAGAGGCGCACTAGACGGTGGACGCCTCGCTCGGCCTTGAGGTAGCCGTAGGCATATTTGCCGCTCACGGCGACGGTCGCGCTCTTCAATCCCGCACCGTCGCCCTCCAGCGAGTCCAGCAACTCGACGTTGAAGTCGTGCTGCTCGGTCCAGCGCAGGTACATCCGCAGCAGCATCTGCGCCCAATCCTGGGCGTCGGTCCCGCCAGCGCCCGCATGGATGGCAAAGATGGCGTCGCTGCGATCGTACTCCCCGGAGAGCATCAGCCGGAACTCGGCACGGGCAAGCTCGGCTTCCAATTTCCCCGTCTCTTCGATTAGGTCGTCCAGCAACTCCTCGTCCTCAAAGGTCAGGAGTTCCTGGGTGTCCAGCGTGTGTTGCCGCAACTCCTTCCAGTAGGTGATCTCGTCCTGCAGGTCGGAGAGACGCTGCATCACCTCGCGCGCAGCGTCGGGATCATCCCATAGGTCGGGCGCCGCGGACTTCTTTTCTAATGCAGCAAGCTCTTGCTGCTTGCCGGGTAAGTCAAAGCCGCCTCCAGATGGCTTCAATTCGGGTGGCGACGTTCTCCAATCGTTCTGCTAAATCACTCATTACGTCAGTTACTCCTTGAAGGGGATCCGATTAGCCGGCCCCCAGTATTGTCCAGATTCCTCCGCCGAAAGTCGTCCTCAGCGGTCGTCATCCACAATGCTCCGACGAACATTCTACCCCATCATGCGCTGGGAATCAACGCCGCGTAGTCCGTCACAGCGCCGCCGTCCAGACAACACTCGATAATCTGTCGACCCAGCGGGTCGAGATCCGGCTCCAGAAAGAGCGTCAGGCACTCGTGGAAGAAATCAGTGAGCTGTGCGCTGCCTTGGTCATAGCCTTCTTCGCCGACCTCGGGCTGCGTTTCGACCCGCAACAGCTTCTGCGAGACCGCTCGTCCCTCCACCAACAGGTGGTTGATGGTGTAGCCCAGCAGCGAACAACGGGCCGGGTTGATCTGATCTTCCTGGAAGCGCGCTGCGCCCCGCCGCGCCAGGTACTCCCGCGCCACCCACTCGGGCATAAAACCGACCTTCCACGCGCCGACGTGCTGATTGGGGCAGAGGATGTAGCGGGTGCGGATGTTTTCGCGGAATTGCCGCAGCAGCAAGTTGGCCTGATCCACGCGCCGACCGGTAGCGAAGGGCCAGTAGGAGCCCACGCCCTCGCTGCTCATGCCGCCGCCGTCAACGATGCTGGGGTTGGCGTATCCACGCGGGGCGACCAGTCGCCACAGCCAGGCCAGGGCCGGCGGCAGGAGGTGAAAGAGACCGATGATCCCGTAGCTTGGCTGATCGCGTACATCGTCAGACCGCTGCTGACGATCGCGTCGCGCAACTGATCGGATACCGCCATGGTCATACCTCGGGCATTGCTTGGATTGTCCGGACGATCCCCAGCCAGTCGGCCTTGAC
>CAZCPK010000407.1:0-3812 GCA_964500755.1 uncultured Anaerolineales bacterium | reverse complement strand
TGGTGAATACGTCTGGAGTAAAGAAACTTTTACGGACTTACTTAGTCACTCGCCGTCCAGGATCCGCCGTATCTCGCGCACCCACGTATCGATGTCCAGCGGTTTGGAGAGCACGCCGTCGAATCCCATGTCCCGCAGTTCCTTGAGCTCCTCCCCCTGGAGGGCGTAACCGGTGATGGCGAGGATCGGCAGTTTTGGGCGGCGGTCGCGCAGCACGCGCAGCAACTCTTTGCCACCCATCTCCGGCATCACGAGGTCGGTCACAACCAGCGCTACCGGCCCCTCGTGCTGCGCCGACCAGCGCGGCGCCTGACATTTTGCCAGGGCTTCCTGTCCGTTCGCCGCGGTCACCACGTGGTAGCCGCACGACTCCAGCATCTCCCGACCTGCCTCGCGCAATCGCGCCTGATCTTCAACGAAGAGGATGGTCTCATTGCGACCAGTGGGCGGGAGGGCCGCCGCCTCCTTTGATTTATCCTTTTCTGCCCGCTCTCCCCGGTGAATGGGGAGATAGATGTGTACGATCGTACCCTCTCCCGCCTGCGATGTCACGTCAATGTGGCCCGCGTGTTGGCGGACGATGCCGTAGACCTGCGCCAGGCCGAGGCCGGAGCCCTTACCCACGTCTTTCGTGGTGAAGAAGGGCTCGAAGAGATGTTCCTGGACCTCTTCCGTCATGCCCGTGCCCGTGTCGGCGACGGCGAGACGGATCCAGTCGCCGGGCGCTACATCAACGGGTGGTGGGACATCGGCCTTGCCGGCTATCGGCGAGAGGGAGATCCGCAATTCGCCCCCGCCGGGCATGGCGTCGCGCGCGTTGAGCGCCAGGTTGGTCAGCGCCTGCTGGATACGTCCCGGATCAGCCTCCACCACGTACGTGCCCGCTTCCGCTTCTGCCACGACCAACGCGAGGGAGATGTTTTCGGGAAGTGTGCGATCCAGCACGTCGCACGTATCATCGGTGAGCGCGCTCAGATCCAGCGGGCGTGGTTTGATCATCGCCCGGCTGCTGAAGTCGAGGATCTGTTGCACCAGGTCAGTCGCCTTGTACGACTCGTCCACGATGGTCTGGAGATTACGCAT
This sequence comes from uncultured Anaerolineales bacterium, assembly GCA_964500755.1. Taxonomy (GTDB): domain Bacteria; phylum Chloroflexota; class Anaerolineae; order B4-G1; family SLSP01; genus G713. The sequence continues at coordinate 2,729 of CAZCPK010000407.1, read as the reverse complement.
GACGGCGGGCGGGAGCGCTGGATTGCGCATCGGGATCTGGGCGTAGAGGATGATGGTCGATAGCAGGTTGCGAAAGTCGTGGGCGATCCCCGCCGCGAGTTGCCCCACTGCAGCCAGGCGTTCCTGCTGCTGCAGTTGCCGTTCCATCTCCCGGCGCTCGGTGATGTCCCAGAACATCCCCAGCAGGCCGCCGACGTTGCCCTCGGCGTCGTAAATGGGGGTCTTGATCACCCGCACGTAACTCTTCTGACCTTCCAAGGGTTGGTGCACCTCCACCGTCTCGAAGGTTTCCTCTTTTTCAATCACCGCCCGGTCGTCCGCCCGGTACTTCTTGACCCATTCCGGCGGATGTAGATCCGCGTCCTTTTTCCCCAGGATTTCCTCGCGGGAGAGTCCCTGGAGACGACAGTATTTCTGATTGGCGAAGGTGAACCGCCCTTCCAGATCCTTGCTGAAGACGTTCTGGGGCATGCTTTCGACCAGCGACTGGAAGAGAGCCTTGCTCTCTCGCAGCGCGTCTTCGGCCTGTTTCCGCTCGGTGACGTCCCGTGAAATGCCGACGATTCCGGTGATTTTGCCCTCCCGATTGCAGATGGGCACCTTCGTCACCGAGACCCAGCGAAACGCCCCGTCCGCACGCCGGACTTTCTCGAGCTTGCCGATCACCGGGCGCCCCGAGGCTACGATGCGTTGCTCGTCGGCGAAGGCGTCCTGGGCATGCTCAGGCGTGAAATAGTCAAAATCGGTCGTTCCGATGGCCTGCGTGGGATCGTCGAGACCCAGGAGTCTCGCCTGCGCCGCGTTGATCAGCGTAAACCGCCCATCGACGTCTTTGAAGTAGATCGTGTCGGGGATGTTGTCCATCAGCGTGTAGAGCAGGTCGCGTTCCCGGCGCAATGCCTGCTCGGCGCGTTTCCGCTCGGTGATATCCGTGTTGACGCTCAAAATGCCCACCATCTCCCCCTGCTCATTATGGATGAGATGGGTGCGGCTGTCGAGTACCATTAGCTTCCCCTCCGCGTCCACATTGGTCAGCTCGCCACGCCACTCCCCTGCAGCGCGGGTGACCTCGAGGATCTCCTGCAGACTCAGTTCCCCCGCGACGTTTTCTCCATAACGGGCAATGGATTGTCCGAGCAGCTCGGCGGCGGACTTTCCCAGGGCGCGACACTCGGCCTCGTTGACGTAGGTGATCGTGCCTTCAAGATCGGTGGCGGTGACCAGATCCTGAATCTGATCCAGCAGCAGCGATTGGAAGGCCAACTGCTCGTCGGCGTACTTGCGTTCGGTGACGTCCATTGCCATGCTGATGTTTAGGCGACGACCGTCCGGCCGTGTCCCCAACGCTGCGGATCTGAAGTGCCAGATACGTCGCTCTCCATCTCGGTTGGTGATCGACACCTCTGGGTTGTTGAGGAGGCCAGATGGGCGTTCGCCGCGCTCGCCGTAGGCCCGGGCTGTCCACGCCTCCACGGTGGGGATGTCGGCGTGGGTGTAGCCCGTGATGTCGCTCCAGGCCTGGTTGACGGCGATGATCTCCCCATCCTCGGCGTGGAGCATGATGGGGAAGGGCGCGGCGAAGACGGCCCTGCGGAAGCGCTTCTCGTTCTCCATCAGCCGGGTCTGCCGAATGGCCTCCAGCCGATTGCGGTGATGCGCAGCCAAAAGGACCAGCGCGGAGACGATGAGTACAAAGGAGAAGGGGCCCCAGATGAGCATGCTGAGCGTTATCTGGGGAAAAATGAGCACCAGCAGAAACATCCCCACCAGTTCCGTAACAGTGATGAGCGCTGTAAGGGGGATAGAGAGCAACATGCTGGAGAGCAAGACCGGTACCACCAGAAAGGCGAGCAAGTTGACGTCGTCTGGAGCGTAGATTGGGGAGATTCCCAACAGACCCAGGGCCGTCTCGGTAAAGAGCCCGATTGTCAGTCCGGCGATGGCGAGGATGGTTGCACGCATATACTGCCCTCTGCGATTCAACGCGTACGCCATAAGACTGACGATCGTCACACCCAACGTCGTATAGAACGTTGGATTCCTCAGGGGCGATATCGCTGCGCGAAAGAGGTTAGGCAGCAGCAACAATGGCAGCGGGAGTAAGATGAGCACGAGCAGCATCAGAGAGAGCAGTTGTGTTTGCCGAAGCTGTCCGGGCTCCACGCGGTCTGTGGGATCATCGATCTGGGTAAGACGATGTAACGTATCACGTAGCGATTCAACGTGCGGATCCCATAGACTACGCATTAGAGCCAACCTCCTCGATTAACCGTTCCACAACTCTGTCCCGGATTTCTGCGCTTTTCGTTGCTATCTGGATAAAAGAGCAAGATCCCTGTCTGGCCCCGCCAGAGGGGAAAACCGTGGGCATGGTGCATCTATCAGCTTCCCTGATCTTGCTGGCGTGTCATTGGGGATATTGGTATGTTCACTCGTGGTTTTAATGTCTGGTCAAGATGAGTTTAACACAATTTTAACGTGAGGCAATTGTCGGTCTTTGGATCATAGGGAAACCCCTCATCTATCTTATCTACGTCCAGCCCCCTATGCGAAACCGATCCCAGGAGTACGAAACGTAGGCTCGGATTCGCCTTTCGGCTAAGGCAACGAGCATCGATGGGATAGTTCCCTCGCTGCACCTGTTGCTGATGCCGATAGCGAAAGGGTCAGATCGCCCCGGTGAGGACTCCTGCCGGGGTGCTGGCGTACAAGAGACGGCCAGCTATGGG
>CAZCPK010000406.1:0-3865 GCA_964500755.1 uncultured Anaerolineales bacterium | reverse complement strand
CCAGGTAACGCTTCACCCGCTTGTACATATCCACGTCGATGATCTCCTCGGCGCGTAACACGTCCAGAATCTGGCTAAGCGTCAGGACGGCGTGGAGGTGGTAGCCGCTCTGGTTGAGGCGTTCTCGTCCTCCCTGTTCTCGGTCGACGAGGACCGCCACGTCGTGGACGACGAGGCCGACGGATTCCAGCGTATTGATGGCGCGCAACAGGCTGCCGCCGCTGGTGATGACGTCCTCGACGGGCACGGTCACCTGGCCATCCTCGAAGACGCCCTCCACCTTGCGCCCGGTCCCATGAGACTTGACCTCTTTACGCGGGTAGACCAGGGAACGGCCGAGTTTGAGTGCCGCTGCGGAGCCTGCAGGCAACGCGGCGTACGGCACCGGCGCCAACCGGTCGAAGGAGAGAGAGTGCAAGAGGTGCACGTACGCGTCCACCACCTGCTGGAAAATGTTGGGGTACGAGATGGTCCGGCGCAGGTCGACGTAGATGGGCGAGGTCTTTCCGGAAGCCAAAGTAAACTCCCCGAAGCGGAGGCAGCCGGCCTCGTAGAGGCCGCGGGTCAGCGCCACGTGCCGATCGGCGGGTACGAAGCGATGAGCGTTGATGCGATCCCGCAGATGCAGCGCGGCGGCGCGAGGGTCGTCGGCGTAGAGAATGGCGCGCGAGACGGGGACGATGACGCGCCCGTCCTCGCCGATCAAGCCGGCGCGTAACGCCGCGCCCAGATCCCCGCCCTGGGCGCCGATACCGGGCGCCAGCAGCCAACGATCGGGCGCCAAAGCGCGGACCTCGGCCAGGGCCTCGGGTTTGGTAGCGCCTACCACGAAGCCTACCTGATCGGCTCCACCCCAGGCTTGTCCCTGACGGGCGATGTGCCGGTAGAGCGGTTCGCCGCCGTAGTTCTGCACCTCAGCAGCCGAGGCGTTGGAGGTCTGACAGAGCAGAAAGGCCATCTTGCCGTCATAGGCCAGAAAGGGAGCGACGCTATCCTGCCCCAGATAGGGGCTGATGGTAATGGCATCCGCGCCCCAGATCTCGAAGGCCGCGCGGGCGTACGCCTTCGCCGTGTTTCCAATGTCCCCCCGCTTGGCGTCCAGCAACACGGGGATAGGATCGGGAACGGCGTCGATCACGTCCCGCATCACCGCCAATCCCTCCGGGCCGTACTGTTCAAAAAAGGCGAAATTAGGCTTGTAACAACAGACCAGGTCGGCGGTCTGCTCGACGATCCCCAGACACCACGCACGCAAGCGCTCAACCGGCGACAGATTGGGCTGGAAGTCGGCCGGAATGCGGCGCGGATCCGGATCTAACCCCGAGCATAAGAGAGAGTCGTTGCGATTACTGGCTGCGTTTAACTTCTCCACAAATGTGTTTGGCATCATCTGCCTCCGTTATGCTTTGCCCAAGACGGCAGCCAACAGAGCCATCCGCGTGTACATGCCGTTTTTCACCTCGCGGAAGTAGGCGGCGCGGGGATCCTTATCCACGGAGTAGTGAATCTCACCGACCCGGGGCAGCGGGTGCATGACAATCATCTTTTCCTTGGCGCGCTCCATCAGTTCCGGGGTAATCTCGTAGTAGTTTTTGACCTCTTCGTACTGTGCCATATCACTGAAGCGCTCCTTCTGAATTCGAGTCACGTAGAGCACGTCGGCATGTTCAATGACATCAGCGACGTCATGTGTTTCGCGCACGTTGATGCCTCGGTCGATCACTTCGTTCATCAACGACATGGGCAGACGCAGGATGTCGGGCGAGACAAAACGCAGGCTAACGTCATATTGCAAGAGCAGACGCGTCAGCGAGTGGACGGTGCGCCCGTAGCGCAGGTCGCCGATCATGGCGATATTCAGGCCGTCGATCTGTCCCAATTCCTCGTGAACGGTGAAGATGTCGAGTAGCGCCTGGGTGGGATGCTCACCGGTGCCATCGCCACCGTTGATGATCGGCACCGTGGCGTATTCCGCCGCAAGATTGGCCGATCCGATCTCCGGGTGGCGCAGCACGATAACGTCGGCGTACTGCTCCAGCGTGCGGATGGTATCCGGCAAGCTCTCCCCCTTACTGACGCTGCTGAACTGCACGCCCTGGGTAATGGGGATCACCCGTCCGCCCAGCCGATCCATGGCAGCGATAAAGGAAGCGCTGGTGCGCGTGCTGGGTTCATAGAAAAGACAGGCCAACACGTAGCCGTGCAACAGGTCACAAGCTCCTACCCGCTCCACCAGTTCTCGCATCTCGTGTGCGCGGTGGAAGATGTAGGAGAGCTTCTCGCGGTCAAACTGGTCCACCGACAGGACGTCCATGCCGGTCAGGCCGTTAACGTGGTTTTCACGGGGTTTCATCTCATCAAAATTGAAGAGCTTTGGCAATGAATTCAACGCATCCATGATCTACTTCGCCTCCTTGGCTGTGATTTGATTACTATTGACCCAAAAAAAGAGCCCGCCAATGCGGGCTCTTTTTTACTGATGAACGATCTCTCCGTCTTCAAAGACGGAACGACCTCTTAGGATAACACGGGTGATTCGCCCTCGTACCCGCCTCCCGGCGAAGGGGGTCCACCCACACTTCGTACGAAGCGCTGCATCGGTGACCTCGTAGGCAACCTGCGGATCGACTTCCACCCAGGAGTGCGGTTGTTCGGGAAATCCAAAGATGCGCCGGGGATTCTCGGACATTAAGGCGACAAGACGCTCCCAGGACAGCCGCCCCTCATCCACCGCCGTCATCATCAGGGGCAACGCCGTCTCCAAACCTGGAACGCCGGGGGGGGGATCTTCCGCAGAAAGTTTCTCCTCCAAAGTGTGAGGGGCGTGATCGGTCGCGATACAGTCGATGGTGCTGTCGATGTGCTCCCAGAGCGCGGCGACGTCCTCGCGTGAGGCCAGCGTCGGTCGCATATCGCCCCGCGGGCCCAGATGCGAGAGATCGTCCTCGGTGAGAAAGAGATGATGGGGCGTCACCTCACAGGTGACAGGCAATCCGCGCGCCTTGGCCTGGGCAATAAGAAGGATCTCCGCTTTGCGGCTCACGTGACAAAAATGAACGGAGCGCTCAAAGACCGCAGCCAGTCCGATTCCCAGGGCGATTCCGACGCCCTCCGCGTGCATAGCGATGGGTTTTTCGTGAGGCCAACGTCGGAAGAGGGTCAAGAGCGTGGCGAGATCGTTTACGCACAGGGGACCGTAGGTCTGATCCAGGTAGATCTTAAGTCCCACGGCAGATCGGCCCAGCGCGGGCAGTTCGTTCAGGTGATCAGCGGAGGCGCCGGCGTAGAGGTACACCTTGCAAAGCGCTTCTCTGTCAGCGCGTTGCTGGGCTGCGCGCCACCGCTCGTAACTAACAAGAGGGGGATGCGTATTCGGCATCCCCAAAATTGTCGTAAACCCGCCGGCTACAGCAGCGGTGGAACCACTGCGGAAATCCTCTTTGTGTTCCCCTCCGGGAACACGGAGATGAACGTGAACGTCGACCAGGCCGGGCAGTCGCCTTATTCCCTTCTCCACAGGTCGCCGCATGCGTCTATTCACGCCTCCCTTTGCTCATCTCACTGACCCATCCGCGCTATCATACCAGAAAGTGAATTTTCCGCAAGTGCCAAGAAAAAGGGGCAAACGAAGCAGTTCTAAGGCTTGCTAAGGTTGCTCAGCGCCTCCTGGCAACGCGTACCCAGGTCATCAACCCGGCTGCGTTTGCCTTGTGCGCGGCTAAGTACGTTCTGCGACATTGGCGCGGGTCTTCGCTGACCACTCGCTTCGAAATCCCGAAAAGGGCAAGCGCAGCAATACCGACGGGCTTCGTGGGAAGGTTCGGAAATAGGTTGACACTTTTGAATAGCAACGTACCGGTCTATT
>CAZCPK010000405.1:0-3867 GCA_964500755.1 uncultured Anaerolineales bacterium | reverse complement strand
CATCCGTGGTCCCCGTTCCCGTGGTGATCACCTCGGAAATCCAGGGTTGAATTCGGGCGCCCCCGCCCCACTGCCAGCCGCCGCCAATGGCAGGATAGACCTCACCCCCACGGGCGATGACCCGCCACGAGACATCGGCGTTCGCGACCACTTCCCCAAAGTAGTACGTCGCAGCGATCAACGCCCGGGCCGTCTCTCCCTCCAGGACGTCGTCCACCTCGGGCCGCACCTCCACGGCGAACTCCGGCTTGCGATAGGCCGCTACCGAAAAGGGCAACTCCCAGGCGTGCTCAATATCGGGTACGCGCGCTTGCAGCACGTACGATCCCACTCGGCTCTCCGGCGGTAGTTCAATCCCCACGTCGAAGGAGCCAAAGTCGGAGAGCTCCACCGTCGAGGTGTAGACCAGATTCCATTCGGCGTCACGCAACTGGAGGGAGAGCGCTTGATCCGACGCCGGCAAGCTGAAGCGCACGTCCTCTTCCTCGCGCAAAACGCCTCGGACGCGCACCGTATGTCCGGGTCGGTAGATGGGGCGATCGGAATGCATGTAGAGACGATACGGAATGAAGCTGCCATATTCCGTCGAGACGTCAAAGGCCCAGGGGGCCGCGTCATTCTCCCAACCGCTCAACGTCACGCCAAAGCCCGGCTCTCCCGGCTGTCCAACCACGGCGGCGAAGTTACTCCAGAGAGAGTCCACCGCCTCGATGCGGATGCGGGCCAGACCGTCGTCGTCGGTCGTGCCTGCCGCCAGCAGCCGCGCCTCCTCGTCGAGCAACCGCACCTCGGTAGCCGTCACCGGCTCTCCGCTGCGCAGTTCCGTCACCCAGACCAGCGCCTCTTCCTGCGCCATCTTGAGCGTCACGTGACGATCGACCACGGCGACCCGTATCGCGTCACGCCAACCCGCCTGCTCCGCAGTGTCCCACGTGACGCCATAGTACCCCGTGGGTAAGGGGGTTTCGCGCTGCGTCAGGCTGATTTCGGCCAGCTCCGTCTCATTCACCGGTACGTTAAAATACTCGGTCCAATCGCGGAGGGTCGTCCCAGCAAGGGAGTTGACCCTTAGAAAGTTTTGCTCGGTCAGCTGCTGTAGACCCAACGTAGCATATTGCAGGTTTCTAGCCACAAAGTAGAGTTGCGCCGGCTCCGCGGCGTCCAATGTAATAGCAGGCAAGGAGGTCGCCGGAGCAAAGACCGGGGGCAGATCTCCCGTTGTGAAGCAGGATTCAAACCCCTCTTCAGCCACGTTGCCGTAGCGATCTTCAAAACCCGCTGCCACGCCCACACAGTATTCGGTCCGCGGCTCCTTATTCCAAGATATCTGCAGGACGTCATCATTCCAGTATTCGTAGCGTCCTTCGGCTGTGGGCGTCATCGTCAGGCGTGAAGTCACCGACGGACGATCAATGGCCCCCGCAAAGGCAAGGCGCACCGGCTCGTAGAGCGGCACGCCTCCCGCGCCGGCGGAGGGTGTCACAGCAGCGACGCGCGGCGCCGGAACCGTGGTAAACGTCCATTGTTGGGGGTTCTGGAGCAGCGCGCCGGTGCGCGCTCGCGCCTGTTCATTCACCAGCACGACGTACTGCGTATCCAACGTCAGCTCTTCCGTCGGCGTGAAGATCAAGGTCGCCCTTTCGTCTGCCCAGGTCAACGAGCCAGGTACCAGCTCGTCATTGACCGTACGGAGAGAGAAGGCGCTGCTCGTCGCGTCAACGTCCATGGCTGTGTTAAAGGCCACCTTCACTCCCGAATCCAGGCCGACACCGGTAGCAGCTGTTCCGGGCAAAAAGGACTGGATCCGTGGCAAAGCGGGCGTAAACGTCCAGACGAATGGTTCGGCCAACTTCGCCCCCTCGACACTCGTAATCTCAGGCGCCAGCGTCCCTGCGTACAACTCCCCGGCCTCAAATCCCAGCCGGGGCTCAAAGCGGTAGCGGGAGGTGTTGATCCAGTACCCATCGCCGTTGACCGGCGGCTCGAAACTCAGAGGGAGTTCGGGGCAATCAGCGGAACGCCCGGCCTGTTGTCCCGTACAGGTCAACGGCACCACCGCACGGTTGAAAGAGAGCAGCACATCGCTGTCGACGCGGACATCGGCAGCGCCATCAGTCGGAGAGACCTGGGTGACCTGCAGCGCGCCGACGGTGGAGAACGCGAAGTTCAGCGGGCGGGTAAGCTGCTGTCCCTCCCGGGAGCGAGCGCTCTCCCTCAACGTGACCTCGTAACGCGCCGCCGAGGCCAGTCCCCGGGGCGTGAATTGCACCGTACGATCGTTGATCCAGGAGAACTCGCCCTCGGCTTGCGGCTCAAGACGCAGGGCTTCCGTCACACTCTCCTGCTCCATGGGCTGATCGAAACGCAACGTGATCACCGCGTTTTCCGGGGATAGCTCTTCTCCCTGCCGGGGGCTGAACTCCACGAGGGCGGGCGGCAAATCCAACGCAGCCAAAGGCGAGATCTTCGGTGTGGATGTCGGCGTAGGCGTAGGAGTGGGTGGAACGGGCGTCTCGGTCACGACAAGGTCAAAGGGCAATCGGGAGCAACCGAGCAACACGACGAAAAGAAGTCCTAACGTCCCTAACAGCTTCGCACGAGCGCGGAAGTTGTGCATGTATCTTCCCTCCTGAAACACTCTATCCAAATAGGGATCATCACTAGCGTTCTACCGCAAGGCTACATCAAGCGGCGGGCTCGGGACCTCACAGAGGACGAGGAGAGCTGACATCCCGACCGCTCCTATTCCATGCAACTCAAGCTTCATAATAGCATGTCAAAATGAAGAAAGCAAGACCCGGAGAAACTGGTAATCACCGATAAGTCCACTATCGTCCGCGGTGTCCAACGACTTTTCACCACAGAGAACGCTGAGCCCGGAGAGAGAAAAAACTTCTCTCTCCGGACTCTGTGGGCTCTACGGTGAGAAGTGGGTACTCAGCAATACTTCCCTGAGAATGAATTTGACATCTCAAAAATCGGGCATATGATACAGGAGCTTTCAAGCGTTTCACTATATATTTCACTAAGGAGGAAAATTCTATGAGGAAGAGATTTCTGGTTGGGATAGGCTTGATGCTGGTAGCAGCGATGTTGCTGAGCGCCTGCGGACAAACCGCACTGGGCACGGAGGAGAACCCCATCATCTGGGCCTTCGTCCCCTCCGGGGAGACCCAAACGGTCGTCAGCGGCGCCGAGGAGTTAAGTAGCTTGTTGACGGAAGAGACGGGGTTGTACTTTGACGTTCTCGTCACCACCGAGTACGCTGGCGCGGTCGAGGCCATGTGTGCGAATCCCGCCGAGGCCCAGATGGGCTCGCTGAACACCTTCTCCTACATCCTAGCCAACGAGCGGTGCGGCGTAGAATCCGAGTTGGTCGCGGTGCGCTATGGTAGTCCCACCTACAACGGGCAGATCATCGCCAACGCCGAGAGCGGCATTCAATCCCTCGAGGATCTTGATGGCAAGACCTTCTGTCGCGTTGACCCCCTCTCCACCAGCGGCTGGATCATCCCCATGCTCACGATGCGCGCCAACGGCATCAATCCCGATACGGACCTCGAAGTCGTAGATGCGGGCAGCCACGACGCTGTAGCTACGGCCGTCTACAACGGCGATTGCGACGCCGGCGCGACCTTCGTCGACGCCCGGGGCAACATCGAGGACGAGAATCCCGACGTCATGGAAGTGGTCCAGGTCATTGCTACCACCGAGGACATCCCCAACGACGGTGTACAGTTCATCCCCAGGATGGATGAAGAGCTGAAGAACACCATCGTGGACGCTCTGCTTGCCATTTCCGAGACCGAAGAGGGCCAAAACGCCCTGGACACAGCGTACAGCTGGGCCGGCTTGGAACAGCATGGC
>CAZCPK010000404.1:0-3918 GCA_964500755.1 uncultured Anaerolineales bacterium | reverse complement strand
GACATGCCCTTGACCGCCTGGTAGAGGTTGAGGTCGAGCGGGTAGCCGCTGTTGGAGGTGATGACCACGTCGCAGGGCGCCGCGACCGGTTGCATCGCCGTCTCGCGCACGACGTCGGTGCCCGCGCGGTGGGCCGCCGCCAGCTCCCCGGCGAAGACGCCCGTGATCTCGTGGTGAGCGTTGAGCGTCACGTTGAGGAGGAAGTCGGGCGACGTCGCCTGTGCTGCCTCCAGGATCTCCTCCCAGAGCGGATTGCCCCTTCGACCTTGCTCAGGGCGGGCCCCGGTCACCGCCCAGGTGCTCTGGGGATCGCCGATCATGGAGGCGTTGTGATTGTCTAAGATAGCGCCGGCGTCGGCGATGCCGGGCAGGACGGCCTTGGGACCGCCGCTGAAACCGGCGAAGAAGTGCGGCTCGATAAAGCCGGTGAGGATGCGAAACGACGCCTCTACGTAGGCGCGGTTGACGCGCACAGGATGGCCCGCGCGGTTCCGTCCGATCTCGATCAGCGCCGCGTCGTCCCAGGCGTCGTGCTGTATGATGCGGTAGCGCCGGACGACCTCCGCGCCCAACATCTCCACCAGCTCGTCCTCGGTCTGCGGGCGGTGTGTGCCCAGCGCGTTGATCAGCGTGATCTGCACGTCGGGAACGCCGGCGGCCGCCAGTTCCGCCAGCAGCGGCGGCAAGATGCGGTCGTTGGGCGTGGGGCGGGTGATGTCGCTGAAGACGACGGCGACCGTATCGTCCGGCGCGACCGTCTCGCGCAGCGCGGGCGTGCCGATAGGCGCGCGCAGAGCCGCGAGCAGCGCGGTATCCTCGTTCGGTAGGCCGGGCTGCGGTTTTGGCGTGATGACGGTCACCGGCGCGTCGTCCGGTAAGGTGAACGCCAGTCCGTCTCGTCCGTACGCCAGGGTCAGGTCCATCGCTTGTCTCTCCCTTGTCGTCAGTGAACGCCTATCGCGGAGCGATAGGTTAAGGTCGCGTACGCGTTCCTCGCGGCTTGCCGCGAAATAGGGTCCAGGGCTTGCCTGGGGTGCATACCATTGATTAGAGGCTAGAGGCGCAATCTATCCGAAACGTCAAAGGAGCGCTAGAGCGTGATCTCTGTGCCCAACACCTTGAGGAACTCACTTAACCAGGTGGGGTGCGCGGGCCAGGCCGGCGCGGTGACCAGATTGTCGTCTACCAGCGCCTCGTCCACCTCCACGCCGACGAACTCCGCGCCGGCGTTGGTCACATCGGGGCCGACGGCGGGGTAGGCCGTGCAGCGTCGGCCCTCCAGGACACCGGCGGCTGCCAGTACCTGTGGCCCGTGACAGATGGCGGCGATGGGCTTCTCGGCCTCGGCGAAGTGACGCACCGCCGTGAGAACGTCCACGTCCAGCCGGATGTACTCGGGCGCGCGTCCGCCGGGGATGACCAGCGCGTCGTAGTCCTCCGCGTCGATCTCCTCGAAGGTGGCGTTGAGCGTGAAGTTGTGACCGCGTTTTTCGCTGTACGTCTGATCGCCCTCAAAATCGTGAATCGCCGTGCGGACTGCGTCCCCGGCTTCTTTCCCCGGACAGACGGCGTGCACCTCGTGGCCGACCATCGTCAGCGCCTGAAAAGGTACCATGACCTCGTAATCCTCGACAAAATCTCCGACAAGCATCAAGATTTTCTTGGCTGCCATTTTCCCTCCTCATTGGGATTATGGGTTCAATGAATGGATCTCTGGGTACACGTAGAGCGTTTGGATCTGATGATAGATTGCGCCTCATATTGCGGATGGTGAAAAAAGGTGGCCTGTATCCAACTTAATTATACGTCTAGCTGGGCTCCGCTCAAGGGCTCACGCCTCGCTATGGGCGTTCTCGGCTATCCTCTGAATCAGCAGGACGATGTTGGCTGCCCAGGTGTAGAGGAACCATCCGACGAGAAAGATGAGCGCGAGGACAGCGACCAGGCTCCAGATGCCAAAAAACGCCGCGATCGAAGCGCCGAGCGCGATAAAGGCGAGCCCGCCGGTGTAGAGCGCCAGCCCGATCCGGCCCCAGCCGCGCGGGGTACGGAAGACGCCCGCCAGCGGCAGGATCATCATCAGCGCGAAGGGGACGACGACCCAGGGACTGAGATGCTGCCAGAGGATGCCGGTCGCGCCGCCGGCGAGGGTGCCGAGCAGCGCCAGGAGCAGACACGCGCCGACCCAATTCGAGGCGACGATCTCCTCTCTGGGTAGCGAGAGACGCCCCAGGGGATCGAGGCGCACGGTCAGAGCGAAGAGCGGGCGCGCCACCCAGGTGAGGACGGCGAAGGTGAAGTAGAGCAGCTGCAGGGGCAGCACGATGATGTACAGCAGCGGGAAGGCGCGGGCTACGGCTCGCAATCCGCTGCGCGCGCCCGAGTTCAACGCCAGGAACCCCCACTGCTCGCCGCTGGTCAGTGTCGACATCCACAGGAAGTAACGGAGCAGGACGCGGTAGATTGGATTACGCGCCTTGAGCGCCTCGACAATGCCCTCGCGCGCGTAGGTCGAGAGCGGATTGAGGCGCAGCGCCTCACGGAAGTACGCCAGGGCCGGTTCAGGCTTGCCCTGGTTGAGCTGGACCCAGCCCAGCGTCGCGTGCGCCACAGCGCTCTCCGGATCGCGAGCCAGCGCGCTTTCCAGGCTCTGCGTCGCTTCGGTGCGTTCTCCCATCTGATTGAGCGCCATGCCCCGGCTGTTGAGGCAGCGGGCGTTCTCCGGATCGTGACGCAATCCTTCCTCCGCCGCCTTGAGCGCTTTCTGCCAGTGCTTGCGAGAGAAGTGAATGGAGCTGAGCAGCGCGTAGTAGGTCGCGTGGTTGGGGCGCAGTCGCAGCGCCTCGTGAATCGCCTCCAGCGCCTTGCGCTTTCGTTTGAGCTTGAACAGGATGTACGCCCGGTAGAAATGGGCGTGGGCGTACGTCGGGTCCAGGTGGATAGCGCGATTGGCCTCCTGGAGCGCTTCCGCGTTATGCTTCTGCCGCGAAAGGACGTACGCCAGCAGAGCGTGGGCCTGGACCTCGTTGGGGTGCTGCGCCAGGCGCTTCCGCAGGTGAGTCTCGACGTCCTCAAAGCGGTGTGCGTTGAGCAGCAGGCTGATCTGGGCGTAGTGCGTCCGTGCGTCCATAGCCTCCTACCGCCGCTTGATCTTGAGATAGGCCAGGATGTCGTCGTAGACGCCGCCCTGATTGGCGTAGATGGCGTAGTTCCGCGCCGTGGCGAACCACTCCTGGACCGTGGGGTCGACGTCGCGAACGGCTTTGACGAGATCCTGCGTCGTCAGCGGTTGGGGCTGCCCGCTGCGGATGGCGTCCTCCAGCTTTCGCTCGACTGCTCGATCGACGACGCCCTGGAGGTCGGCGCCGGAGAAACCTTCCGTCATCCGGGCGAGCCGGGCGTAGGCGAGGCGGTCGGTGGGTTTATTGGCCAATTTGATCTGGAGGATGGCTTCGCGCGCCGTCGCGTCCGGCGGTGGCACGAAGAGGACGCGGTCGAAGCGGCCCGGTCTCCGCAGCGCCGGGTCGACGTGCCAGGGCGCATTGGTCGCCGCCAGGATCAGCACGCCGTCGTTGGTGCTGTCGAAGCCGTCGAGCTCCGAGAGGAACTGGTTGATGATCTTGCGGCCCGGACTGTAGCGCATGTCGGCGCGGTTGGCTCCCAGCGCGTCGACCTCGTCGAAGAAGAGGACGCAGGGCGCCTGCTGGCGGGCCATCTCGAAGAGGGCGTGCAGATTGCGCTCGCTCTGTCCGATGTACATATCCAGCACGTCGTGGAGCCCCACGGAGAGGAAGTTGGCCTCCACCTCTCCGGCGGTAGCCCGCGCAAGATACGTCTTGCCGCAACCGGGCGGACCGTACATCAGGATGCCGCCGCCGGGTCGTTTGCCGTAGCTCTCGTAGAGCTCGGGATGGCTGA
>CAZCPK010000403.1:0-3927 GCA_964500755.1 uncultured Anaerolineales bacterium | reverse complement strand
GGCCTACCCCACGGCGCTCAACTCGTCCCCCCCTGGGTTCTATGATAAGCTGTGCGTAGTCCGCAGCGATACACCGCTTGACATTCTTGTCCGCCCGGTATACTAAAAGAAATATCTGCCACTGCCATTCACCCTCAGGTGCAGACCAAGGAGAGGGCCATGCCCAACGATAAATCGAAAGACAGTCGGGTTTCTATCCTTCAGGCGGTCCAGACACCGTTGGGATTCCTGACGTTAATGGTGCTGGTCGTGGAAATCATCCTGGGCGTGCTGGCCAACAAGGCCAGCGGTCTCGACTTCACCTTGCTGGTCGTCGGCATGGTGGGACTGCTCTTCGCGCTGGTGTTGATCATCGCCCGCGTCGTGCAGCAGGAGCCGCACCTGCTGTTCGGTGCGCAGGCCGGCGAAGCGCCGGAGCCGGAGCTCACACCATCCTCCCCACCGCAACAGGACTACACCCTGCTGCAGGACTTTTTCAGTCGAGAGGACTTGCAACCCATCGACCAACTGGCTCAGTCCCATCCCCACGTCCTGGTGCGCCTGGCTGCCGCGCACACGCTCTGGTCGTGTCGCCCCGACCTGGCGAAAGCCCGCCTGGAGGCGGCGCGCGAGGACCCCGCCGAGCTGGTGCGCGATCACGCGCGGGCTCTACTCAGACGTTTCTACGGTCCGGAGGAAGACGGCGGCCGCGACCTGGATGCCTCCCAATTTCTACACAACCTGCTGCCCTCTCCCACACTCAAAAACCTGGAGGAGCTGGCCCGCACGCACAGCGATGACTACGTGCGCCTTACCTGCGCCCATACGCTCTGGTCGTGCCGGCCGGAGTTCGCCAAATCCGTGCTCAACGACGCCCAATACGACCTGGCCGAGCTGGTGCGCGATCACGCCCGCATCTTGCTGCGCCACTTCTATACGCCACTGCGCATCGTGCTCACCGCCGACGACGTGGACTTTCTCTGCGACCTGCTTCCCCAGGCCACGCTCAAACGCCTGGCCGAGGACGCCCGCGCGCACAGCGTCGCCCACGTCCGCCTGGCGTGCGCCCACACCCTCTGGTCCTGTCGCCCCGACCTCGCCTACGCCATCCTCGAAGATGCCCAGGATGATTGGGCCGAGCCGGTCCGCGATCACGCCCGTGCCCTGCTCAGACGTTTTTATTGAGGCCGCCATGAACAACCTGGAAAGCTATCTTGAGCGCTTGCAGCAGGTCGACCACGAAGAGGATCTCCTCAAGCTCAGCTGGGAGATCCTGGACGCCCTCCTCCACAACATCCACTGGCGGATCACCGGTCCGCAGTACGAGCATTACGCGCAAGCCCTGACGTTTTTGAAGGCCCAGGGCTGTCTGGGCCCCCAGGCTTATGATCTTCTCTGCAGACAGGTCGCGCAACTGCTGAGAGAAGGAGACACCGTGTATTCATACCGTTACGGGTACGGGTACGGGTATGGCAACGGCGGTGAATTCCCCCACGATTACGTGGGTATCGGCGGCCCGTTGATCTGATGCGCGCGGTCTGGTCGTACTGGTCGAAGCCGCACGACGCAGGACGGGCGCTCGGCTGGGCGACGGAACGCGCGCGGCTCTGCGCCTGGACGCTCTCCGTCGAGACGGCCCGACGGCACTATCCAACGACTGTGCTGTACACCGACGACGCCGGCGCCCAATTGCTGGTCGACGCGCTGGCGCTCCCCTTCGACGAGGTGCACCTCACCCTCAACGCCCTCAAAAGCTACGCGCCGGAGTGGTGGGCCGTGGGAAAGATCCTCACCTATCTCCAGCAAGAGGCGCCCTTCGTCCACGTTGACGGCGACGTCTTCCTCTGGAAGGCGCTTCCCGAAAGGCTGACCGCCGCGTCGGTCCTGGCGCAGAATCCGGAGTACTTCACGCCGGGCCATTCCTGGTACTATCCTCAGAAGTTTGACCTGCTCGCCCAGTTCGGTGGCTGGGTCCCCGAGGAGATTCAATGGTACCGCGCGAATCACGAGACCCAGCGGGCATTCTGCTGCGGCATCTTCGGCGGCAACCGCCTGGACTTCATCCACTACTACGCCGGGCGCGCCCTGGACCTGCTGTTGCATCCGACCAACCGCCGGCTCTGGGCCTTTCTGGGCGGCGACAACATCCTGGTGGAGCAGTATCTCCTCTCGGCCTGTCTGGCGTACCAACGCCACGAGCCTACTTCTCCGTACCACGAGGTCGACCTGCGCTGCCTTTTTCCCACGGACGCGGACGCTTTCCGCGAGGAGAATTACACACGCGCCGGTTACACGCACCTGATCGGCGGCGCCAAACGGAACCTTCAGCTATGCCGACGTCTCGAGGCGCGCGTGCGACAAGCCTATCCGGCAACCTATGCGCGCATCCGCTCCCAGGTCGAATAGCGTCAGGGATTTCGAAGCGAGTGGTCAGCGCAGACCCGCACCAATGTCGCAGAACGTGCTGGCTCTTTTGGACTTTGCAGGATCAGACCGAAAACTTAACCACGGATTTCACAGATTTACACAGAAAATGAAAATCAGTGAAATCCGTGCCATCTGTGGTAAAAATTTACAATCGTTTTTGGTCCACCCGGCGAAATCCCAGAGACCCAACGTGCTTAGCCGCGCACAAGGCAAACGCAGCCGGGGTGATGACCTGGGTAAGCGTTGCCAGGAGGCGCTGAGCAACCTTAGAAAGCCTTAGAACCGCTTCGTTTGCCCCGTCATCGCTCTTCTTGCTGTGTCGCTTATTTCCACTATACTACGAGGCAAAC
Source organism: uncultured Anaerolineales bacterium (assembly GCA_964500755.1). GTDB lineage: Bacteria > Chloroflexota > Anaerolineae > B4-G1 > SLSP01 > G713. The sequence goes on along the minus strand of CAZCPK010000403.1, from coordinate 1,171 downwards.
ACGCATCCCCTTCGAGGAAGAGCACCTCAGAGCCAACGTTAAGGCTCTTGTGGTCGGTGATGAAGTCCTTCGACATTATCCTTCCGCGGAGCCGCCCAGGGACGCAACTTCGCCCCGGGACTCCGTGGCCTACTACAATTTTCGATTTGGGAGTACACCGCTACTTACCGGGTATATCCCGCCCAATACCCGAGAGGAGTTGTTAAGAGATGAGAGTTATGGAATCCACCCCCGATCGTATGGTGGTGAAAATGCTAGGCGAGGGCTTCCTATTGGTAGCTATAGGACTTATCTTCATGGTGGGCTCCCTCGTTGGAACCTTCTTTCTGGTCCAAACGACGGAACTCAATTGCCGGCGCGTGGAGAGTACCCAGGTCAACTGCTCACTGGAACGCACAATCTTCGGCTATACCGTGCACTCGCAAGAACTCTACGGACTCCAGAGGGTGCAGCTTGCAGAACGCACGGATAGTGATGGTGATCTGATTTATAGGGTGAACCTCTACACTCGTGACGGCGTCGTGCCCCTCACCCCCTATTCCAGCAACAACTTTCGCAGGAACGTCAACCATGCGGAAGAGATTTCCCGGTACCTCCGGGGCCCGGAGGCTAAGTTGAATCTTGTGGACAGACCGGGGGTATTCTGGTTGATCACCGGAGTGCTGACAATCGCCGGCGCAGCCACAATAATTACGGGCGTCGGCGCACTCTTCTCCAGCTGGATCTTCGATAGGGTCAACGGACAGATAGTTCATGACCGTCGGGGGCTGATTGGAGCCAAGGATCGCCGCTATCATTTAGCCGACGTGACGGGCGCTTTCGTCCGATCAAAGCGAGACTCCGACGGCGCTACCTACCGCGTGGAGTTGCACACCCGAAAGGGCGAGACGATCCCCTTGACGGGCTACTACACCAGCGGCTATCGCCGGAAGGAAAAGGTCGCCAATCAGATCCAACGTTTTCTGAACAGCTGACGGGAAAGGATTATTTATGCACACCTTGATCACCGGCGGGACCGGGTTGATCGGTCGCGCCCTCACGCAGAGACTCCGCGAGGACGGGCATCGCGTCACCCTATTGAGTCGCGCTCCCGAGCTCTATCGCTTCGCCGATCCTGGCGTCGACGTGATCGGCTGGGACGCTCAATCGACGCGCGGCTGGGGGCCCTACG
>CAZCPK010000402.1:0-3927 GCA_964500755.1 uncultured Anaerolineales bacterium | reverse complement strand
GTAGGACCAATCGTACCAACGCGCGTCGGAGCAGGCCGCCGGTTCGTCCACCCGCGTCTGATAGACAATCTGTAGCGTCGCGCCGGGCAGGTCGATGGCGCAGGTCGGACTGATGTTGGTGATGACCAGTGGCCCGCCGGACGTGCTCTCGGAGAAGGTCGCCGTGCAGGAGAGAGGGCCGTCAACGACCCAGATCTCCGCCGTGCCGGTCACGTAGTTTTGATAAGTCAGGACCTCGGTAAAGACTAACCCGCCCCAGGTGGGGGCGACGGTCCACGAGCTGCCAAAAGTGTAGGTATTGGTGTAGGTAAAGGTCTCCTCAGAACAGGGGGCCAACGGCGCGGAGACCTGCTTATCGGATGTGACACCATCGTCACACTGCATGTGGGTGCTGGCTGAGGCGGTGGCCTCACGCGGACAGTCCTGGCAATCGGTGCCCCACGCAGCTACGGCGTTGGTCATCTGAAAGCCGCAATAGGCGCAGCCCTCCTCGCTATCGTCGGGGGTGAGCAGGACGACGGTAAAGGTCGTCGGAGCGCCGACTTCCCAGGTGATGTAGGTCGTATCGCTGATCGTAAAAATCGCACCGTCATCAGCATCAATGATCGTCCAGCCATCGGGGATCGTATCCGTGATAATAACCGTACCGCTGATGCCGTCCACATCCACGGTGATAGTCGCCGTGACCATCTCGCCGCGATAGACCTCGGCGGGCATGGACTTGCTCAGGTCGATAGCCCCGGGCTCGTCCACCAGCTGCCACGAAGCGCTCTGGGGCAGTTCGTAGTAGGGATTTTCGCAGAGGTCGTAGTAGGTGAGGTCGAAATTGAAGGTCCCGCCAGACAGCCCGCACACCTCGGAAGGCAGCGTGAGGGTGAAGACCAGATCGTAGGCCTCGCCGGCAGGGGCCTCGCCGGCAGGGATGGACGGCAGGTGGAAGGCGGTGCCGTCGTAGGTGACCTCGGAGCCTGTGGTGACGGAGAAGGTCGAAAGATCGGTGGTCAGGGTGGGGGAGTAGGCCGTCCCGTCGCCGATGTTGGTGACGGTCACGGTAAATACTTCTTGTCCGGCACAGAAGGGCACCTCGAAGTCCGGCAAATCGAAGTCCAGATCGGGGTTGCGCATCAGCAGATCTACGGCTCCGGTGGCCGTCTGAGGCAACAGACAGCTCTCGCCGTTGCAGCCCCAGGTGGCGGTGACCACGTTATCCAGGCCGAAACAGCCCACCACCTCCGCCGAGACGGGGAAAGTGAGCACTTGCCCCACGCTCATAGAGGGGACGTAGGTGTTGGTCAGGCCACTCGTGTAGTCCAAGCCGCTGCCCAGCACGTCGGTGATGATCACGTTGGCGACGTCGCCGTAGCCGGTGTTCTCGACGTACACCGTCCAGGTCACCACGTCCTCGATGTAGGCCTCCTGCACCGCCGGCTCCTTGCGCACGGTGATCGCACCGGGGTTGACGACAAAATCGGTGTAGCGGACGATGGGATCGACCACACCGTCCTGTGTCAGCGTGACGACGTTCTGCCCGGAGACCGCGCCACAGCCACCGTCAAAGGTGAAGGTATGACTGTACACCTCGTCCTCGTCCAAATCGAGCGGCCCAACGTTCTGCGGGCTGGGACTGTAGGGAGAAGGCATGGTGCTGGTGATGGTCACGTTTTCGGCAGGCGTCGCGCTGTTGGTGATGACTACGGTATAGGTTAAGGTGTCGCACACATTGGCTTCACTTGGCCCATACACGCGCAGATTCGCCGAGGTCACAGTGTTGAGATGTGCACCGCTGGACGCCGGCTGCGGCGCGCGCGGCGCCGGGCGGGGATCGCTGGAGGCGGGCCGCTCGGACGCGGGTGCGTACCACGCGGGCAGCACCTCGGTCGCCGCCGACGCCGGAGAGGCGCTCGCGTACCACGCCGGAAGCAGACGGGTGGCGGTGGTGTCCGTTCTCGTCGCCTGAGAAAGCGGGCGCGGCGCTGCGCTGACCAGCGCCGGCGAAACCAGGCTCATCAGGGTCGAGCAGGCCACCATCAGGCGCATCAACTGCATTAAGCCATGATGTAGTGGGTGCTTTTGATTATTCATCTGCTTCCTCACTTTGCTTGCCGTCTGGCGTATGAAGATTGTATGAGACCGGCCGAAAAAATTAACTCTAGAGTCAACTATGGCTCTGGTGAAAAAGCCCGTTTACCGCAGAGATCACAGAGAACACAAAGAAAATTTAGTATTGTGTTTAATTATTTTCGCATTTCTCCGGATATCATGGTAGAAAATCATAATAGAACTTAAAATCTCTGTGCCCTCCGCGTGCTCTGTGGTTAGATTGACCTTTTTTCAGTAGAGCCAGCTATCAATCCGTGAAAATCTGTGCAATCTGTGGTAAAAAAGAGCGTTATTGCGTTTCACTCAACTCCGTGACGTAGCGTTCCAACGTCTTCTCCTGTAGCTCGCCGACGTGCCGAGCGACGATCCGGCCCTCGCCGTCGAGGAAATAGGTGGTCGGTAGCCCGTGGACACCGTAGCGTCCGGCGACCACGCCGTCGGTATCTAACGTCATGGGATAGGGGATCTGTTGGTTTTCCACGTAAGCCTGGACCTTTTCCGGCGCTTCCTTGATGTTGACGCCGACGAACTGAATGCCCTGATCGGCGTAGCGCTCGTAGGCGGCGACGAGGCGCGGCGTCTGGGACCGGCAGTGACCGCACCAGGTCACCCAGAAGCTGAGTACCGTCGGCGCGCCCCGCAGATCGGCCCACGTCAGCCGCTCCGGCGCACCGGAGAGCGTGGGGAGCTCGAAGTCGGGGGCCACGTCGCCGGACGAAGTACCGCGTTCTATGACCGCCGTGGGGGTCGGTGTGGGCTGCGGAGTCGCCGTCGGCGGCGGGGGGGTGAGCTGGGGCAGGTTGCTTGGGAAGATCTCCACTGCGCCTTCTGCGCGGAGCTCACCGACGTACTCGCTCACGTCGGTTCCGCGTTGTTGCGCGGCGTGGTGGGTGAAACGGTCCACGCGACGCAGCCGCTCGTAGTAGTCGGCGAACGCGGTCGTGGAGACGCCGTAGTGCGCGAGCGTGGTGGTCAGCGCGGCGCTGTCGAAGGGCTGGTCGGCGGCAAAGTCCTCCGGCGACGCGCGTTCCGAGGGAAAGGCGAACCCCGCCGCTTCCGCTGCCTGCAGGACCAGCGCGGCGTTGATCTGGCGTTCTGCGACCTCCGCCACCGTCGGCGTGGGCTGTCCCAACAGCGTGCTTAGCGCGTGGTCGATGGCGTAAGCGTTCGCCAGTTCTTCCCGGGTGAGCAGCGCCTGGTTGACCCGGGCGACGTGCTCTTCGGTCAGCGCGGGGAGCGTAGGCGTTGCCGTCGGCGGCGGCGGACGCGGGACAGGCTCCCGGGAGAAGAGGAAGAGCCCCAATCCCAGCAACCCCACCGCGCTCAGGAGAGCCAACAGGATGACGCCGGTTCGTTGTTGCATGGATTGTCCTATCGTGAGGGGGTGCGCCGGGCGAAAGTGAACAGGATGCCGAGCAGCAAAAGAGCCGCCAGAATCACCGGAAGGAGCGTCGGGGGTGCGCTGTCGCCGCTTTCCGGCAACAGCACCGCCGGGGTCGCCGTCGGCGTGGGGGTGGACGTCGCCTGGGGGGGAGCCGGGCTATCCGGTTTGGGTGTCGGCGGTGGAGGCGCCGGAGTGTCGGTCGGTGGGGGAACTTCGGTGGGCGGTACTGGAGTGGGGGTGGGGGTGAAGCCCGCCGACACGGGAGCCACGTTTGTTTGACCTAATATCAGGACGGATAGCGTGGAAATTAAAAAGAACAAAAATATATTTTTGCGAGAGATGGCAAATGCTTGCATCCGTGTTCTCTCCTCGTGAAGTGAACTTTGGTTCTACTGAAAAAAGGTTTTTCAGTAGAGAAAGGGATACTATATGTTGTGGTTGGG
>CAZCPK010000401.1:0-3928 GCA_964500755.1 uncultured Anaerolineales bacterium | reverse complement strand
CCGAGCAGGGTGCCCACAATCCGCTCCGCCGCGTGCCCGTCGCCGTAGGGGTTGACGGCCTGGGCCATCTGCTGATAGACCCCCTCGTCATCCAATAATACCATTGCTTCCTCAACCATGCGCTCCCGATCCGTACCGACCAACTTCACCGTACCGGCAGCGACGGCCTCAGGGCGCTCGGTCACGTCGCGTAATACCAATACGGGCTTCCCCAGCCCCAGCGCTGCGCGGTCACGCAGACCCGCGAGGTGACGTCGGCGGGATGCTGCGCCAGTGCCTTGACCCCCGGCGCCATCTTGATGGCCTCGGGGCGCGTGCCGAAGATGGATAAGACTTTGATCATAACTCCTCTTTGCAACCACGGATTTCGTAACCACGGCTTTGCAACCACGGATTTCGTAACCACGGATTACACGGATGGGCACGGATTATACTGATTTTGATCTGTGTTAATCTGTGTAATCTGTGGTTAAATCTTTGCAACCACGGCTTTGCAACCACGGATTTCGTAACCACGGATTACACTGATTTTCACGGATTGTGCTTGATTTTAATCTGTGTTAATCTGTGTAATCTGTGGTTGCAAATCTGTGTCATCTGTGGTTGCAACCACAGAGCCCATCCGATATGTGTTGATTGCCGTGATCCTGCAGCCTATGGGTTCCCTAGTACCAGACTCCTAGTATACAGTCCACCGGGAATTGTCAAGCAAATAATAAGCACATTGCAGGATGAGAAGGTTCACAACGTGTAAATTTCTCTCTCACTAGAGTATATCGTGCGAAAGCGGGGGGCGTAACGTAGACCTCCCCGACCGGACTTGAGTCTACCACCACCCGGCGTTTTTGTCAACAGAAATATGCGCAAAATACTTATTTTTACAAAGTTAAACAGAAAATATCAGAAGGGCTTCAGAAATCGACAGCTTTGCACAGGCGTCAAAAAAACGTTGGCCCGTTCAAACGTTCAAACGTGCCAACGTCTCTCTTTCCCTGAAATCCCCGGAGGTTCACCGAGATCTGGTCCTCCGCGTGAATCTGTGAACTCGGTGGTCGGGATCTCCCGCCGCGCCTGAAGAATACTCTCTTCTTTACAGGCCCGGGCTCGCCTTGCGGCGCGAGAGTATTCCCTGCGGTTCAATGTCCATATATTCGGCGAAGAAGGCAAATCCCGCGCCCAACATCAGGCCGACCACGCCGGCCAGGGCCGTGTTCCGCACCGTACCGGAACCGACGGGTTTACGCGGCGGCACCGCTGGGGAGGCAAAGCGCACCTCCGTGCCCTTGACCCAGAGCGCCACGTCGATCTCCTGCTGCTTGGAGAGCAGCGCGTCGTACGTCTGCCACGCCAGGTCGCGATCCTTCTCCAGCGTCCGCTTGCGGCTGTTGAGCTGGGCTATCGCCACCTCGAACTCGCGCACGTTGGCCTCGCGGCGCGCGATCTCCTGCGAGAGCGGGGCCTCCGCGACGGAGGTCAGGATCAGGTCCTCGTAGACGTTCATCTGCAGGAGGTCATCCACCGCCTTGCCGGCCCGCTGACTCAGCTGCGTCTGGTCCAGATCCGCGGACCGCTCCTCAATCAGAGCTTCCAGGGAGACGACGTCTTCCTCCAGCGCCGTGATGAGCGCGTTCAGATCCGCCAGCTGGCCCACCGCATCCTGCTGCGGATTGAGGCTGGCGAGGGAGTCGACCTGGAGATCGAGTTTGCCGAAGGGCAGCGCGTCCACCGTGCTGAAGACGCGCGACTTGAGCGCCAGCAGCGCCAGGCCGGTGCTCGCGGCGCTGGCGTCCTGGCCCCCGTTCAGCTGCTCCCGCATCAGGTACGCCTCTTCCAGCAGATTCTCCAACTTCTGCTTGCGGTTTAGCGCGGAGAGAAGGTCCCGGATGTCGTCGTCAAAGTAGGCGCGAATCAACTTCTGTTTTGACGCCACCTCCTCGTTCGCCAACATGGAGAGGGCCGTCTGGCGGCCCGTGCGGAGGCTGTCGATAATCGCCTGCTCCTCCTCGATCTGCCGCTGGAGCTCCGAGACGACGTAGTCCTCGCCCAGGAAGGCGAGCAGCGCGTCCTTCGCCCGCTCATAGTCGACCTCCGCCTCCACCACCTGCTGAGAGATGTCGGTAAAGGGCGCCACGGAGGCCTCACCGTAGATCTGGTTGACGTAGGTCTCGTAATGGCGACCCCAGGCGTTGGCGATCAACGCCGCCTTCTGGGGATCGTCATAGGTGACGACGATCTCGATGGTATCGCTGGGGGTGAACTCGCCCCGCTCCATCTCCAGCACTTGGCCCTCGACCAGTCCCAGCAGGAAAGAGGGGTCGCGTTCCTCCTCCGCGTCGAGCACGTCCGCCAGCTCGTCTACCACCTGCTGGGCGATGGCGCCGTTGTTGACCATGCCCACGAGACTGTTCAGACGCTGCGCTATCTGCCGCTCCGACAGCCCGCGGACCGCCTCGCTCAAATCGTCGCCGGCGTCGGTGATCGTCTTGATATTCGAGCCCAGCGAGATCTCCGCCTGGCTCTTTAACGAGACCACGCGCGCGACGGCCTCGTACTCCGGCGGCTGAAGCACGCTGACCAGGAAGGCCGCAGCGCCCGCCAGCACGGCGCAGAGCGCGATCAGCCACCACCACTCAAAAAGCGCTTCGATATAAGGACGCAGATCGACCGTCTCGTAGGCGGGGTCGTAGGCCCGCGTCTCGGGTTGCCGTTCTTCCATCGGTTCAGACTCCTTTTTCGTTATCCGTGCAATCAACGTCAAGCCAACGTTCGACTCACGGGAGTATACTAGCCCGCTAGCAATAGTCAAATCACGCTTGCACGACGTAGAGCTGAATATAGGGTTAGCGCTCCGCTGCCCTCCGTCTTTTGCCAGACTCTCATAAAAAACGTTGGCACGTTCAAACGTTCAAACGTGCCAACGTAGTAACCTTTCTACACAAACGCCGCCTAGACGTGGTTCAGGAACCCCCGCGCCTCCAGATACTCCACGATCTCACGGGCGCTCTCCTCCGGTGTGCGGCCCACGGTCTCGACCGTGACCTCGGGGTTGGCGGGCGCCTCGTACGGGTCGTCGATGCCGGTGAAGCCCTTGATCTCGCCCCGGCGCGCGCGGGCGTAGAGCCCCTTGACGTCGCGGGCCTCACAGATCTCCAGCGGCGTGTCGACGAAGACCTCGACGAAGCGGTCGCCGCCCACCATCTTGCGCGCCTCGTTGCGCGTGTTGCGGTAGGGGCTGATGGCGGCGCAGATGACGGTGCCGTTATGCCGCACCAGCTCGCCGGCGACGAAGCCGATGCGCAGGATGTTGGTGTCGCGGTCCTCCTTGCTGAAGCCCAAGCCCTTGGAGAGGTGCGTGCGGACCACGTCGCCGTCCAGCACCGTCGACTGGCGCCCGCGCTCCAGCAGCATGGCGGTCAACGCGTTGGCGATGGTCGACTTGCCCGCGCCGCTCAACCCCGTGAACCAGATGCAGAGCCCCTGTTGGTCGCGCGGCGGGTAGGCCTGGCGCAGGATTTCGGCCGTCTCCGGGCGTGTGAACCACGCCGGCAGCGGCTTGCCCTGGGCCAGATAGTCCTCGCGGACCTGGGTCCCGGAGATGTAGGCCATCTCGGCCTCCGGCGGCGCGTCCTCGCGCGAGAGATAGCGGTCCTCTTCCGCCAGGTAGACCAGCTCCTTGAAGGTCACGGCCTCGACGCCCAGCTCGTCGCGGTACTGCGCCATCATCGTCTGCGCCTCGTACGGCCCGTAGAAGGGGACGCCGTCGCTGTCCTTGCCCGGTCCGGCGTGGTCGCGACCCACCACGAAGTGGGAAGCGCCGTAGTTGCGGCGGATCAGGGCGTGCCAGAGCGCCTCGCGCGGGCCGCCCATGCGCATCGCCAGCGGCAGCAGGCTCAGTACGACGTTATAGTCGTCGTAATACTTCTACACC
>CAZCPK010000400.1:0-3948 GCA_964500755.1 uncultured Anaerolineales bacterium | reverse complement strand
TTGTGACAGGAAGCGCGTGGCAAACGTTGCCTGTGCATCCGGCGAAACCCCAAAGCGCCGTAAAATTCCATGAGGAGAGCGAAATGAGATGTATCCAACGCCATCTGTTTATCGGCATCCTACTGCTTCTGACGTTGACAGGCGCCAATCCGGGCTTTACGGCCCCCAAAAGCCAGGCTGTGACCGAAGTCGTCGGCGTGATCCGCCAGGATTGCGCCAGCTACGCCGGCCCCTACCCTTGCTACCCCTCACTTTCGGCCTGGGAGACGGATTTCGGGGGGATCGACTTTGGCGCGCACGCTCCGGGGGATCTGGCTGCTGCCGACCGGGTCGCTGTCGCCCGTATTGAGGGGACCTGGACTCAACCGGACACGCAGCCGTTGAGTATCGACGGCTGGACAACCGACGCCGAACATTACGTCCGCATCTACACCACGACCGCGGCGCGGCACACCGGTCTCCCCGGCTCCGGCTATCGCCTGCAGACGACGGATAGCCGACCCATCTACAGCACGGTGGCGCATCTACGGATTGAAGGGCTGGAGATTCACGGGCTGTACGATGGAACGCTAGTTTACCTCCGCCCGGACACCGCCGAGGGCGTGGGTGAGATCCACCTCAGTCACAACCTGATCCACGGGGACGGCGCCACGTCGGCCAATGGGATTTACAATTACACCTGCGAGGGCGCCCTGAAAATATGGAACAACGTCATCTACGACGTGGGGGCGCCGGGCTACACGGCGGGGATTCACAACGGCGCCGGCACAGCCTACGTCTACAACAACACCATCGTGGACCTCATCGCCGGATTTGCCATCCGCTCCAACGGTCACGTCGTGGCCCAGAACAACCTCACCGATGCCCCGGGCGATGATTTTTATGGCGCGTTCTATCCCGCTTCCGATTTCAACGCCTCGTCCGACGACACCGCGCCGGGCTGGCACGCGCGCCACGAGCAGACCTTCACCTTCGTGGATCGGCCCAATCACGACTATCACCTCTCCCCGGCCGACGCGGGCGCCAATAACTACGGCGCAGATCTTTCCACCGACCCGGTGCTCCCGATTACGGACGACGTGGACGGGCAGGCGCGCGCCGGAGCCTGGGACGTCGGCGCGGACCAGGAGCCGAGCGCGCCCGACACCGTCGCCCCGGTGCTCTTCAATCCACTGCCCCAGGGCACGCTCCCGGCCCACACGACCCAGGCGACGCTATCGCTGGAGAGTAGCGAGTCCGTCACCTGCCGCTACGCAGCCGCTCCCGACATCGCGTACGCGGACATGCCCGTCACCTTCACCCACACCGGCGCGCTTTCCCACACCCACCCGGTGACCGGCCTGGTGGACGAGCAGACCTACACGTATTACGTCAAATGCCGGGACCTGGCCGGGAACGTCAACGCCGGGGACGTGCCAATCTCTTTCTACGTCGAATCCTCCGACGCTGTCCCCCCGGTCCTCTCCGACGTTCAGGCGGTTGACGTCAGCCCCTACTCGGCCCGCATCACGTGGGCCAGTGACGAGGGCTGCACCTCCCAGATCGAGTACGGGACGGGCGTGGGCTACGGCCACTTCTCGCCGATCAGCGGCACGCGGGTGCTTTCCCACGCAGTCACGTTGGCCGGTTTGGAACCCGAGACCACCTACCATTTCCGGGTGCGCTCCCGGGACATCGGCCATAACGAGACAGTTTCAGGCGGCTACACGTTCACCACCACCGCCCTGGACAACGTCTATCACGTGGACCAGTCCCATCCCCAGGCCGGCGACGACAACGCCGGCACCGAGAGCGAGCCGTGGCTGACCATCCAGCACGCCGCCGACGTGGCCCAGCCGGGCGATACGATCATCGTCCATCCGGGCAGTTACGGGCGCGTGGCGATCCGGCACGGAGGGACGCCGGGCCAGTACGTCACGTTCAGGGGGTTGAACGTGCCCAATCAGAGCCTGGTTGATCCCGACGCACTTTTCGATCCCCAGCATCCGGTGCAGGTGCCGGGCAACCCCGACGTCAACGCCGTGACGCGTGGTTTCGTCCTGGCGCCGGTGTCGGGTGGGGACCCGGTCGGCTACGTGCGGGTGGAGAATTTCGAGGTGACGGCGATCTATACCCCCAATGAGCCTTTCATCGGCCGGGGGGCCATTCAACTCAACCACACCCGCCACGTCGAGGTCGTACGTAATTTCATCCACGATCCCAACGCCCAGCCCGGCAATTACAATTATCACGGCATCCGCGGCGAGGGGCACGATAACCTGCACGCGGTGATCAAGGATAATACGCTCTATCGCGTCCAGGGCACCGGCATCAACGTCGTGGGCCGCGACTGGCGGGTCGAGGGGAACGACGTGTCGCACGAGTTGGACACCAACACCGATTCAGGCATCGAGGTCGGCGGCGACTCGGACTCGATACGCTTTTTCGGCAGCGGGCACGTCATCCGCCACAACGACCTGTACGACAGCCTGGATGAGGAGCAGAGCGGCGAGCCGCACATCGACTGCTTCCAGACCTTTTCCAACTATCCCGACACCCAGTTCGCCTATGACGTCCTGATCGAGGGGAACTATTGTGCCAACGTGGGCCAGATTTTCAACGCCGGGGATCCAAGCGAGAGCGCCGGCACGGGGAACAAAGTCCATCACCTGGCTTTTTACAATAACGTCTTTGTCGGCGCGCGGGCCTTTGCCATGACCGGCAGCGGGGTGGATCACCTGGATTTCGTCAACAACGTCGTCGCCGACAGCGGGTATGGTGCAATCAACTTGCTCGATTGCCCGTATATGACGGTGTTGAACAACGTCTTTTACAACAACGACAGTGGGGCGCAGATCGCTTCAAGTTCGATGCCCGGTTCGGTGTGGGATTACAACGTCCATTATCCCGATTTCGGCTGGCCCGCCAAGCAGCCCGGTTACGACCAGCACAGCCTGTTCGGCGTCGCCCCGGGGTTCGTCGATCCGGCGGCGGGCGATTTTCGCCTGGCGGCGGACTCGCCGGCGGTGGATCGGGGCATCGCGGTGATCGGCTTCAATTACGACCGAGAGGGCACCGCTCGTCCCCAGGGAAACGACTGGGACGTGGGCGCGCACGAGGCCGTCGCGGCGCTCGATCTGCGCGGCTCCCCAGGGGACGCCGCCATCCGCCTGACCTGGACCGTGACCGGCGCGCTGCCCGCGACGTCCACCTGGCGCCTCGCTTGGGAGAACGATACCGGCGACGCGCTCGCACCGGCAGCCGAGATTCCCACCCACACCGTGCGCAGCCACACGCTGAGTGGCCTGACCAACTACAGCTGGTATACTGTTACACTCAACGGCCTGCTCGACGCAACCCCCTTCCTGACCGATACCGTGCGCGTGATGCCCACGGACAGGATGATCTACCTCCCCCTGATCCAGAGAGCGCCGTGACGCCGGAAAGGAAGGTATCTATGAGAACACGCACCTGCTTCGCCTTGACGCTGGCACTGGTACTGAGCCTGGGTCACATCGTAGGGGCGGCGCCCCCTCACCACTCTTCAGCGGAGGGTGAACCGCTGGAGATGGCTGCCTTCTGTCCCGCGCTGCCGCCCTCCGAGGGCAACGTCGTCAACGTCGCCGACGAGGTGCGGCTATGGGAGACAGCGGAATCCGCAAACTGTGAACCGCTGACATTCACTTTTGGCACGGTCGTCACGGTTTTCAACGTCACCGAGCTTTACAATGCCGTGAACGATAGCAACATGCGCGGCGGAAACACAACCATTTTGCTGCAGGATGGCATGTATCTCCTGAACAGCCAGCTTCTGCTTGAGGGAGCCAATATCCTTATCCGCAGTGTGTCGGGTGACCGGGATCGTGTAGCGATCAAAGGGCAAGGCATGCACGGAGGGGTGCCTCACGCCTTTGAGGTCGACGCCAACAACGTTACCATCGCCGACATCACCTTCGGTGAGGTCGCAAA
>CAZCPK010000399.1:0-3983 GCA_964500755.1 uncultured Anaerolineales bacterium | reverse complement strand
TCTCTGTGCCCTCCGCGTGCTCTGTGGTTAGATTGACCTTTTTTCAGTAGAGCCATCGTTGACTCCGCTGAAAAAAGCGTCTGAACCACTGAGACACAGAGAACACCGAGGGTAATAGTAAAAGGTATGGAGAAAAATTCACAAAATAAGCGTCTTGGGTTAATTTTATTTAAGTACACTCTTATTTTATCTGTGCCCTCCGTGTCTCTGTGGTGAGATATTTAGTTACTTCAGTAGAGTCATCGTTTTGGTCCGTGTTTAGCCTGCAGATCCGTGAGCAATTTTAAGCTGTCCAAGACACTTCACCTAAAAACCTAGCGTCTCTGGGATTTCGCCGGGTGGCCCAAAAATGATCTTAAATTGTAAACGTTCAGGTGATTGAACTATGGGACACTGATCGACACAGATTGCACAGATTTTTTCCCTCAAGTGCCCAGTAAGGCTCGTGGATGGCCTCAATCTGTGTGAATCCGTGTGAATCTGTGTCCCATGCTCCCTGGGTCTGAACGGTTACCTTAAATTTTCACCCCGGATGGCACGGATTTTCACTGATCTTTCATCTTCTGTATGAATCTGCGAACTCCGTGGTTACGTTTTCAGTCGGATCGTGCGAAGTCAAAAGAGCCAAATTAGGACACAGAGAGCGCGAGCCTCACTTATAAGACGCCCCCCTCTTTGGCGCGGATCAGAATCTCCTCACTGGTCCGATAGAAGGCCAGCTCGAGCTCGGGGTCCCAGGTAAAGGCTCGCTGTTGCAGGCGCTCCAGTGTCGACGTGTCCCCGACGTAGACCAAAGCTTCCAGAGCTTTACGCTGCAGATAGCGCCGGCTACCGTCGGAGAGCGGGCCGGTCAGTCGCAACGGCTTGAAAGAGCCCAGAGCAACGGCTTCGAAATCCTCTTTATACTCCACGGAATACATCCACCCCAGCGATTGGATGGTGAGCCCCTTCATATGGATTGGCGCGCACTCGATCAGGCAGCGCTGCAGAAAATCCCGCGCCGCACTCGACGGAACACGAATTCGTCCGATCAGATAGATGAAGTTCGCCAGACGGGCCCCCATCCGCGTGGGGTTCCCTCTAGTTTTTTCCAGGAGCGGCAGCACCACCCGGCCCGTGACCTCGCCCGGATCGACGAGCGTCAGCGCCGTGGAGACGCTGCGATACGAAGAGACCTCCCGGTCGGGGGCGAGGAACGTATCGACCAGTAGGTCCACGGCGGCGGGCGTGCCCAGGTCGCCAAGGGCGAAGGCAGCCAGCGCTTGAATCCCGGGAACGGTCTCCTCGCCAGCGTCCCCGGTCAGCGACGCCGCCAGCGCGTCCAGGTCCTCCGCGTGCCAGCGCCGTAAGATCTCCGCGAGGGCTGCGCTGTGTTGCGCCACCGCCGCGTAGGGCGGCAACAGAATCCGGCGAAGCGCCAGCATCGCTGCCAGGCGTACGGTGCTGTACTCGAACGTCGCCGCGCTCCCCGACCCACGCACCTTCTCAGCGGCGACGGCAATCAACCGACGCACGGCATGCGCTCCCCCCAGGAGTCCCAGCGCCTTGGCGGCTCGAGCGCGCAGGTCCACGCGAGGCTCCCGCTGTGCGTCCAGCCGCGCGAGCAGCGCACCGATGACGTAGTTTCGGAGGCCTTCGTCCAACGCCGCGCCCCGCTCCCGGAGCATGCGCGTCGCCAGGAAGACCTCCTCGCCCTGCCCCAGGACGACGTCCTGCAGCAAAGAGGGCAGCAGCGAGGGCGGCGTCTCCTCCAGTCCCACCAATAGCGTCAGCGGCTCCTCCCACCAACGGTAGCGACTGCGTCGCCCCAGGGTCGCCAGGATATCGTCCAGGAGCGGCGTGTGCCCCCCTTGTCGCGCCATGTGCCGCGCGCAACAGTAGGCGCGCAGGACGTCCCGGGCGAAGATCAACGACGCCGCACCAACGGGAGTCAACATCTCCTGCTCCACCAGATTCATAAATAAGCGCTCAACGCTGTACTCGCGATGACCGCGCACCTCTGCCATGATCTGAAAGGCCTCGTCAAGGGGGAGCCGGTGGCGGAAGGTGGACTGCATGCGCCAGGCCAGCGCGTTCAGTGTGCGGTCGATGTGCGCGCGCATGCCCGGATCGGTCGCGATCTCGCCGACGGCCTCCTCCACGTAATGACGTAACACGTCCACGCGGGAGCTGGGAGGCGCGCCCTGACTCGTCTGATGTAGCATTCTGAGCAACAGCCAGGGAAGAGCCGCCAGGTCGTGAAGCCCGGCACGCTCCACGGCTCCGTAAAGGCGCAACGCCGCCGGCGCGTTTAGGTCTTCTCTCAGATAGTGCGTAACGGCGCGCGCGGAGAGCGGTTGCATGATCAAGGCGTCGGTAAAGGGAAGAAGCTCCGGTGCAAAGTAGGTCGACTTACACGCGACGACGTACTGATGCTGAGGACGACGGCGCGCGAAGCGATCCAGCGCCGCCCAGATCCGACGCCGTAGGTGATCAGGCAAGGCGTCGCTGCCGTCAATCAGCACACGCAACGTTGGGCCGTCATCGGAGAAGACGAGATCGTCGAGTTGCGGCGTCCCCGCCTCCGGCCAGAAGTCTGCCAGAGATTCGACGATCAACGTCTCGATGTTCGCCGGTCCCACGAGAGGGTCCTCGCGCAACGTCTCCAGGTTGACATATACAGGCACGACGACCTCCGTCGCCGCGGGATCCAACGAGGTCCGCACCGTATCGTAGCCCAGGCGGCGAAGTTGCAGGGATTTCCCCATGCCGGCGTCCCCAATGAGCGCCACGAAACTACGACCCGCCTTCGAGAAGACGTCCCGGAAGGCCGCAAGGATCTCCTGGCCCGGCGTTCGCTCCCGACAAAGTCGCTCCAGATCCACGGCGTCGAGCGCCCCGAAGAGGTGCAAGGCGTCCATGGGAATGTAAACATGGTCTTTGGAGAGCGGGTTGAAGCGCGCGTGGGACAGCATGGCCTCCAGCGCCGTCCGCACGGGATCGGCGACGAGTAACTGTCCGTCGGGGAGATGGGTGAAGAGCACCGGCACGGCCCACGCTGAGGTCTCCCGTTCGTAGAGCAGCAGACGCGCCTGGTTGAGCGCACGGTCGACCTGACCGTGGTCGAGCAGGTGACGATAGAACGTGCGGGTCAGTTCGCGCGCCGCCGCGACCGGGACACGGTCCTGCATAGCGACGACGGCGGGGACGCCCGCCCGCACCAACTGAGGAGCCAGCCCGACCCAGGGAGTACGGCTGTCGAGGTCACGCTTGGCGCTTTCGCAGGAGGCCAGGAAGGCCAGGTGCGGGCGCGACGCCACGTCCTGCAGCCGCCCGGCGACGTCCTGATCGGGTGTGAGCGCGACCGCTCCGGCGGTGTCCTCCAGGAAGAGCACCGCCCTATCGTCGCTGCTGCGAAAAGCGCCGTGCGCCACGACGTGCAGCGCGTGGGCCCCGCCACCCACGTCCAGGGCTCCCACGATAGCGTCCAACGTGGTGTTGCCGTCGACGAGACGCCAGTCCAGGTCCTTGAGCTCTTCGCGCAGCGCGTCCGACGGCGTCGTGCGGCCCGGGAGCAGCGTCACGTTCAGTCGATTCGCGCGCGTCAAATCGCCCAGCGCTTCGATCAAGGTGGAGATCTCGCCGGGCACGTCGAGGGGCTGCAGGCCGAACTCATCCAGGTCCATGGGGTTGGCGAGGGCGACCACCATACGCAGCGGACGCTCGTCGCTGGGGGACGCGTGCCCGCGCTCCAGGTCGACGTAGCGCGAGAAGGGCGTCCGCGCCGAGGTAGCGAGCGGTCCCGAAACCCCCTGGTGGACGTGGTGGAGTCGCTCCCAGATCAGCGCGTGGAGCGAGGCCGCCGCCCGGTCAATCCAGAGCCGCAGCCGCAGCGTCCCGTCCCCGGCGCGGCCCAACGCGCGATCGTAGGCGCGGCGCATCGGGCCTGTAAAGAGCGCGTAGAAGAGCAGCTCACCATACGCCTCCGGGTCGAGGGTTGCAGC
>CAZCPK010000398.1:0-3994 GCA_964500755.1 uncultured Anaerolineales bacterium | reverse complement strand
AAGGCGCCGCCGTCTCCGGGAGCCTGGAGCAACGCCTGATGGCCGAGCGTGGAGGGGGCGCGCCGCTCCCTGACTCTGTGCGTACTTTTATGGAGCCGCGCTTTGGCGCCGACTTCGGACGGGTGCGCGTACACACCGGCGACGACGCGGCCCGGATCTCGCGGCAGATCAACGCCAAGGCCTTTACCCACGGGGCGGACATCTACTTCGGCGAGGGTCACTACGCACCTGGCTCTCAAGTGGGGAGACGTCTGCTGGCCCACGAGTTGACGCACGTCGTGCAACAGGGCGGAGGCGCCGTACTGCGACGCAAAGACGAAAGCGAGGCCTCGCTTGATCTCTACGGTGTCTCCAACGTCACGGATCCCGTGACGACGTTATACGAGTTGCGGAGCTCCGAGCACCTGCTCATCGAGGCCGATCCCAGTCAACTGCACGGTCAGCAGTGGGTCGATGTCGTTCTCTTTGTCGGGGATGCCTATCCTTACACCGTCCAGCGCGACGACCTCAACGCCTTTGTCCGGGGGACCGGCATTCAGGTCCCGACCGTGGACGAATGGTTCGGGCAGCGCGAGGAGCCAGAGCGGTCGGAAGAGGACGAGGAGGAGACGCCGGAGCGCACGAACGAGGATGAACGGAGCAACGGCTCCGGGGGCGATGAGGACGCGCAGCTCTGGTCCCTGGGGAAATTCCGCGCAGAGACCAGCGGCGGGCGGCTTGCGCGACGAGATAAGACGCTCAAACTGATGGATGAAAAGCTCACGCTCTTTTACCATCAAAAGGAACAGAGCGAAAAATCCGGCAGCGACACGCAACTGTACGAAAACCTCCGTATCCTGGAAGTCATCTACGGGGAGTTGCAGACCCTGGCGTTGTTATGGATGGAGGCGGCAGCGGAGGGTAGGGTCTCACGCAAGCGCAGAGAGGGGATCCGCGCCTTCCAGACGCTCTTGAATAATCGTCAAGCGCTGCGAAATACGGAGCAGGCTATCCTCCTGCGGGTCGTCCGGCGCCACTTCCCCTCGGAGGACGTCGATCCCGACCTCTTTGAGACGGCGCTGGGCACCTACGGCTCCTACGCGGACTGGCTTGGCGGCAGCGGGCGCGACGAGTGGCTGGCGGCCTCGACGCAGGAGAATATCGCCGGAGGCAGTTACGGCCTGCTGGCGAATCTCCTGGGGTTTGGCGTTGGGTCTGCCAAGATCCACCAGGCGCGTAAGGAGAAGAAAGGCGCCCGGCGAGAGCTGGAGCTGCTCAACTACAAACCACAGGGGCAGGAGGAGCTCTTCGGGGCGGCAGACACCCTCAAGAAGCAGGTCTCTCAGGCGAACAAAGGGCTCGCCTCCGATTCTGTGGCGGTGGGCTCTTCCCTTAATGGCATTACCAACGCGATCTCCACCATTATTCAAGGGGCAGCCTCCGGCGCGACGGCGACCGCGGCGGCCCTGGCGGCCAACATCACCTTCGCCGTTGGGTACGGCGTCGGCGTTATCCTCAACCTGATCCAGGCCGGGCGCGACTTCTTCAACGTCTACAAGCGACGGAAGGGGCAGAAGGCCGTCGCCCGGGTTATTCAGGCGTACGATCAGCGACTGGCTACACTCCGCGATGAGATAGGTCAGGTCTACGACCGGGTCACGGAGATGGCGGGCGATCCCGACCTGTCGCTGGAGGAGGCCCTGGAGCGGATCGAGGGGGAGATGAAGACCGTGAGAACGCATCAGGACGAAATCGCTGCCCTGGAGGCACGCCGCAGCGCCTTCACCGTCTCCAAACGCAAGCAGGGCGCCAAAGGCAAGGGGCTGAGCGGCGTCCTGAACCTGGTCAGCGCGGCCGGGGGCACCGCGCTCGCCATCGCGGGGATTGCCGCCGCGGCGGGGGTGGGGGCCTCACTGGCAGCCGCCGGCCCGGTCGGCTGGGCGCTGCTCGGCACCGCCTTGCTGGGGATTTTGGCCTTTGCTATTGGCAAGAAAATTAAACAATCGCTCCGGAAGAAAAATGTCCGACGCATGCGCCAGGAGCTGCGCTTCGTGAATGAGTACATTGATAGAGGGTCCATCAATGGCGTGCCCGCGCCGGCTTATGACAGGCGTGGGGAGCAGATTGCCACCGCTGCCAAGAATGCCAAATACCAGCCCTCGACGCGTCAGTATCACGCCTGGCACCGCTTCCTGGTGCAGCCGGAGAGCGTCAAGGTGGAGAAAAAGGGATGGTTCAATCGGCTGACCAGCCGGCGAAAGAGTGGCACGTTGAGCATGGGAGCACGGCGGGAGAAACTCCAGGCTTACCTGGGGAAATACGATAAACAGGGAGCCGGTCAGAAGGCCATTGAGGGCATCCGCGAAGCACTGGCGCCCGGTGCTGCGGGCGATGTTACGGTTGATGTCGACGACCCGAAACATCCGGGGACGAAGCAGACTCTGACCATGCGGGAGGTCATGTTGGGTCTTCTCCAGAATTACTTCCCTAAGGGTTGGCAAAAGATGCGCACATCGTTGTTATCGGAGGATGAAAAGCTCCGGCAAGGTGCAGAGCAGCGTCTTCTGAGTAAATTGAAGCTGGCGTAAGGGATTTGTTCTGTGAAGCCGCATCGCCTCACGGTGATGTGATGAGAGCGGAGATTCACTTTTCTTTCATAAAGGGTCTTGACAGGCGCCTTTTGACATGCTATCATAGATATTAAACAATATAAATATATTCTTTAATGCGCAGGGCATGATCCTCGCGATCGAAATAGCTTCCGTCATTGTGGAGCGTTCCTATCAGAGGTGCCATACTTTGGGTGCAGTTCCTTCTAAGCAGAAAACTATTTTGTGCTATGCTCTCGTTACACCGGCTGACTACACTATTTAGGATGATATGATGCTACAAGCGACGACTCACTTTTGTCTGAGGGAACATGATGGCGCACCAAACACGGACTCAGCAGCCTAAGAAGTCAGTAGAGCGAGTCACTTCCCGCATCCGTCGGCGGACAAACCCGACGGGATTGCAGGGGGACCGGACGACGGTTCAATACCTACTCGCGTATGGTGCCTCTCCCCAGCCCCGGGAGATTCTGGCGTTGCAGCGCACGACCGGTAACCGGGTGACCACGCGCTTCATTCAGACCAAGCTGCGGGTCGGTCCCGTCGGCGACCGCTACGAGCGCGAGGCGGACCACGTCGCACAGCAGGTGATGACCCTGCCGGAGGCGCCCGCTCGCAGCCCGGCGCAGCGGCAGGAGATGGAAGAGGAGGAGCTTCAGACCAAACCCCTCGCGTCATCCATCTCGCCGTTGGTGCAACGCCAGGACGAGGAAGAGGAATTGCAGCTGGCATCTGTCGTGCAGCGCCAGGAGGAAGAGGAAGCGTTGCAGATGAAATCACAGGGCGCGGGTGGTTTCACGGTCGTTACGGGGACCGAGAGCCAGTTGAAGTCCCTGCGCGGCAGCGGCAAGCTGCTTTCAAAAGACCTGCGCAGCTTTATGGAGCCGCGATTTGGCGCCGACTTTGGGAGCGTGCGGGTGCACAGCGGCGGGGAGGCGGTGCAGCTGAACCGCGAGCTGAACGCCAAGGCGTTTACCCACGGACGGGACATCTACTTTGGCGCGGGGGCGTATGCGCCAGAGACCGACGCGGGCAAGCGTCTGATCGCCCACGAGCTGACGCATGTGATCCAGCAAACGGGACGTGCGCGCCGGATCCAACGGAAGGCGTTGACCGCTGAGGAGATCCTAGCCTCCGTCCGCCGTATCCCGTTCATGGAGGAGAAGCTGGGCACTGAGGTGCACGGTGAAGCCATGGTGGAGCACGTTGATAAAGTCCTCAAAGCTTACCAGAACCGTTTTGGTGACAGCCACAAAGGCGAGAGCTATAATAAGGTGAATCATGCCATGATGTTGGCGATGGCCCTCGACGCTGTAGCCCGCGTCATCGCCCGAAAGCTTTACGATCCTGGCATTCACCCTGAGATCGCCGCCAAATTGGCCGAAGCTTACCAGGGTGAGATCAAG
>CAZCPK010000397.1:0-4048 GCA_964500755.1 uncultured Anaerolineales bacterium | reverse complement strand
GATCGCCGCGTTCGAGCTGGGCCGGCGACTGATGGCAGAGGCGCCGGAAGAGCGCTTCCAGATCCGCTCCCCCTCCGACGCCTCGCACCTCCTGCTCCCGCTGATCGGCCATAAGGAGCAGGAGCACTTCGTCGTGCTCTACCTGGACACCCGGAACCGCGTCCTGGAGCAGGAGGTGCTCTACAAAGGCAGCCTCAACACCTCGCTGGTGCGCACCGCTGAGGTCTTTCGAGGCGCCATCCGCCGGAACAGCGCCAGCGTCATCGTCTCGCACAACCATCCCTCCGGCGATCCGCACCCCTCACCCGAGGACGTCGCGTTGACCCAACGGTTGGTCAAGGCCGGGAAACTGCTGGAGGTCGAGGTGCTGGACCACCTCGTCATCGGCCATAACCGTTACGTCAGCCTGCGCGAGCGGGAGCTGGGCTTTACTGGCGACTAATGCCCCATCTCTTGCTTTTCAGCTACTGTCAGGTTGAGCAAAGGGTTTACATCCAACAGCAAATATGATACGATAGATATACTATACAAATATCTTCCCTACTCGCCAGAGTCCTCACGTGGTCTGATTTTGTGCTGAAATACGGTAGAGGGGGCAACGCACCTGCGATTACCCGATCATGTTGACTAAGAATCCATGACAGCGTGCACGAAATGGACATTTTCCATTCGAAGGTGCGTCGCACCTGGTTAAACCCTAATACCATAATTTAAGTTGTGTTGGGTTGCACTCAATGAACAAGGAGGATAAAGCCATGCACGTCACGAAGTATCTGCTAATTGGAGGAGGGCTGGCCGCGGGGCGGGCCGTCGAGGGGATCCGCGAGGACGACCTGAACGGACCCATCACTCTGGTCGGCCAGGAGCAGCATCTCCCCTACAATCGCCCGCCCCTTTCCAAAGGCTATCTGCGCGAGGAGCAGGCGCTGGAGGAGATCTACCTGGAGACCCAGGAGTACTATCGCGAGGCAGGCGTCACTGCTTTCCTGGGGGTCACGGTAGAGACGCTGGATCTTGAGGCCAAAGAGGCCCATCTCTCCAACGGAGAACTCATCACCTACGAAAAGGCGCTGCTGGCGACGGGCGGCACGCCCATTATGCTCGACATCCCCGGCGCCGACCAGGAAGGCGTCCATACCCTGCGCGTCATCGAGAATTCCACCGCGCTGCAGAGCGCTGCGGACACCTACGACCGCGCCGTCATCATCGGCGCCGGCTTTATCGGCATGGAGCTGGCCGCGAGTCTCACCGAGCTAGGCGTTGACGTTAGCGTCGTCGAGCTCAAGGCACACATCTGGCCGCGCTTCGCCGACGCGGAGCTGGCCGGTTTCTTCCAGGCGTACTTCGAAGAGATGGGCATCGACTTCTACCTGGAGGACACCGTCGAAAAGATTCACGGCGACCACCGCGTGGAACGCGTCACGCTGGCCTCGGGCCAGGAGCTGGCAGCGGACTTCGTCTGCATCGCCGTGGGCATCCGCCCCAACACGTCCCTGGCGGAGGCAGCGGGTCTCGAGGTCGACGACGGCGTCATCGTCAACGAGTATCTGCAGACCTCCGATCCGGACGTCTTCGCTGCGGGGGACATCGCCAACTATCCCGACCCCTACTTCAGCAAGCGGCGGCGGGTCGAGCACTGGGGCCAGGCCGACTACACCGGCGCGCTGGCCGGGCTCAACATGACCGGCGTCCGCGAGCCTTACACCCTGCTCACTTACATCTGGTCGGAGCTCTTCGACCTCCACCTGGAGTTCGCCGGCGATCACACCGAGGCCGACGAGCAGGTACAACGCGGCGACTTCGAGGACGAGATCTTCACCCGTTTCTTTCTCAAGGACAACCGGCTGACCGCCTACTTTGCCATCAGCCCGGAGGACGACGAGCTCGCCGCCTGGAATCAGCTGATTGAGGAAGCCGTCGATCTCTCCGACAAGAAGGAGCAGTTGACCAATCCCGACGTCGAACCTGAGACGCTGCTTCCTTGACAATTCAGTTGCCTGTGAGAAAATATTACTAATGGCGTTGATGGAGACGAGTACGCGCCGTTCGCTGACAAGCGAGTCCGGGACGGTGGAAGCCGGACACAGATGAACGCGCCCAAAATCCCTCCGGAGCCGCCCGCCGAACGAGGAACACTCCTCAACTAAGTGGGGCCGGATTAGCCCTCCGTTACCCTGGGCCCGACGGTGATAGCCGTCGCAGAGAGGTCTCACATGCGACGAACGGTGGGACAATCAGGGTGGTACCGCGAGAGCCAACACGAAGACGAGCTCCCGTCCCTGTGGGGCGGGAGCTTTTTTGTTGGACAATGCGCTTCCGCGCTCCATTTCGACGAGAATAATGAACCTTGATGACCTAAGCCACCCTCTCGAAAAGGGAGAACTCTAGCGTGGTCAGCGATATCGACCACGGCGTGACAGACGTTGAGAACCAAAAGAGGAGAGAGGCATGACGTTTAAACCGGTAAGCACACAGGTGGATTTTATCGAACAGGAACACAAATTGCTGGACTTCTGGAAGGACGTCCGGGCCTTCCAGAAGTTGCGCGAGCTGCGCGCCGACGGGCCACACTGGTCCTTCATCGACGGGCCGATCACCGCGAATAATCCCATGGGCGCCCATCACGCCTGGGGACGCTCCTACAAGGATCTCTGGCAGCGTTTCTGGGCCATGCGCGGCTATCAAGAGCGTTACCAGAACGGCTTCGACTGTCAGGGCCTCTGGGTCGAGGTGGAGGTGGAGAAAGAGAAGGGCTTCACCTCCAAGCGCGACATCGAGGAGTACGGCCTGGCCAATTTCGTCCTCGACTGCAAGGCGCGCGTGCTCAAATTCGCCGCGCGGCAGACCGAACAGTCGATGCGCCTGGGCTACTGGATGGACTGGAACGACCCCGACACCTTACGGATGCTGGGCCGCTCTCTCCAAGAGGATCCTCAGCAGGAGATCACCGTGGAAGGGCCGGAGGGTCCCGTCAGCGGCACGGTGGAGACCCTCGTGGGGCGGCTGGGCCTGCCCGAAATGGGCGGCTCCTACTTCACCTTCTCCACCGAAAACAACTACACCATCTGGACCTTCCTGAAGAAGGTCTGGCAGCGCGGGTGGCTCTACCAGGGCACCGACGTGATGCCGTGGTGCTCGCGCTGCGCCACGGGGCTGAGCCAGCACGAGATCGTCACCGACGGCTACCAGGAGTTGACGCACGTCGCGCCCGTCACGCGCTTCCCGCTGAAGGGCCGCGAGAAGGAGGCGCTCCTCGTCTGGACCACCACGCCGTGGACGCTGAGCAGCAACGTCGCCGCCGCCGTCGGCCCCGAGCTGACCTATCTCAAGGTCGAGGCCGCCGACGGCTGGACCTACTACCTAGCCGAGGGCACCAAATCCATGCTCAAGGGCGAGTACCAGGTACTGGACCGACTCAAGGGCGAGGCCCTGCTCGGCTGGACCTACGCGGGCCCCTTCGACGAGCTCCCCCGCATCCAGGAAGAGGACGTGCCGGACCATCATCGGATCATCGCCTGGGAGGAGGTCGGCGAGGAAGAGGGCACGGGCATCGTCCACATTGCGCCGGGCTGTGGCGCCGAGGACTTTGAGATCGGCCAGGAGCTCGGCCTCCCCGTCATCGCCCCGCTGACCGAGGAGGGACGCTTCAAAGAGGGCTTCGGTTGGCTGACCGGGCGTGACGTTCACGAGGTCGCCGGGCCCATCTTCGAGAATCTGGAGGAGAAGGGCATCCTCTACCGCACCGACCCCTACACGCACCGCTACCCGGTCTGTTGGCGCTGCGGCACGCCGCTGGTCTTCCGCCTGGTGGACGAATGGTTCATCCACATGGGCGAGCTCTACGACAGGCCCCGCGAGGAGGTCACCGCGGCGGAGAAAGAGCGCAGCCTGCGGTACCAGATCATGGACGTCGTCGACGAGATCACGTGGATCCCCGACTTCGGCTACGACCGCGAGATGGACTGGCTGCGCAACATGCACGACTGGATGATCTCCAAGAAGCGCTATTGGGGACTGGCACTGCCCATCAAGGTGACTGACACCACCG
>CAZCPK010000396.1:0-4068 GCA_964500755.1 uncultured Anaerolineales bacterium | reverse complement strand
AAGTGCCAAGTAAGGCGCGTGGATGGCCTCAATCTGTGTGAATCCGTGTGAATCTCTGTCCAATGCTCCCTGGGTCTGAACGGTTACTTGCGGTCTACTGCGTATGGTTGCGCATCACCAGCGGCAGGTAGATGTAGTAGTCACTGCGATCGAACTCCAACGTCAGGGTGTCCGTTTCGGGATCGGCCCAGACGACGGTCAACGTCTCCGTGAGCGTCTCGGTGTCCCACTCTGTCCCTACGATATGGTAGGTCTTGGTCAATACGTGCCAGGCGTTGGCTGCCAGGTCGTGCCCCTCCCAGACCAGCGCGTGCGTTGTGGTCATGACCGTCCCGCCGGTCTCTGTCCAGCCGGAGAGCGAGAGGACGTCGCCCCACGTCTCCGTGAGCGTGTAGCTGATGGGGGCCCCGGCGGTAATGTAGACGCGGTCGACGATGGCCACGGTATCGTCCGCATGTGTGGGGTAAGGGCTCTCGCCCGGCGCAAAGGGGCCTTCACCGTCGATCCAGATCTCCTTTTCCCACGTCGGCTCGACGGGTTTGACCTGGTAGTTTATGGGCTGCCAGTCGTGTTCGACATCCATCAAGCCGTAGAGGGTATCCACCTGGCTGTAGATGTAGTTGTACGTATGCACCACCGCGTAAGGGGGCAGGGTCTCTGTCAACGCGACGCTCACCGTGATCAAGCCGCCCTCATTCTTGTCCAGAGCGCCGATATCCCATTTGGCCCAGCGCCCTTGTGGATCTATCTGCTGCGCTATGGGCGGGTCGGTCACGGCGTGGATAATCGGTGCCGAGATGGGGAAGGTGCTGGTGACCCAGGCGCCGTTTTCGTATCCGCCCAGGTTTTCATAGGCCAGGGTGTAGGTCACGCGCTCACCGGGGAAGACCTCCTTGGACGCATAGTCGCTCGTCAATTGCAGATCGGGCGGCTCTTTGCGGATAAGCGTTGGGCGCTCTTGCCAGAAGTCGCCCGCGACCCAGAGCTCCTCGTGAAGCGCACTCTCTGTCCAGGCGCCGCTCTTGACCCGGAAGATCTTGCTCAAGGAGGCGACCGGTACCGTGTAGGGGACATGCCACGTCACCCGGTTATCCTGGGTGATCACCTCACCTTCGGAGGGGACGACCTCCAAAAGTTCCAGCCGCTCCGGGTTCCAGAACTCATTGAGCGTCGTCTGGAAGGCGCCGGTGATCACGTCGACGACGGTGAAGGTGTTTGAGGTCTCCATCGTGAAACTGATGCCCGGGTACCACTGGACGTGGTCGATCTGCTTCTCCCACTGCGGTGGGCGTACGTGATAGACGATCTCGGTCCAGCCGCGCTCGTTGTCGGCGTGATCGTAGATAAAGTCGTGGATGGGCGGAAGGTCACCGGGCGACAGGTTGGGGGAGATCTCGACGGTGACGGTGATGACGCCGGTGTCGCCGTCCGCCAGCGGGCCGACGTCCCACTCGGCCCAGCGGCCTTGGGGATCGGCGCCGAAGCTCATCACCGGCGGGTCAGCCTCGTATCCCATAAAAATCGCCTCAGGCGGGAAGGTGTTGCGAATCCAGGCGCCACTCTCGAAGCCGCCGGTGTTGCCGTAGTGCAGCACGAAGGTCGCCGGTGCGCCGGGGTCGACGCCGGGATCGTAGGCGCTGGTGATCCACAGATCAGAAGGACGTTTCTCAATGAAGACGGGGCGGGTGTCGACCGGTTCGAAAAACGTACCGTTGGACACAGCGAACTCCTCCCAGATCTCGGTGCGGGTCCAGGTGCAGGGGCTGACGTGGAAGGTCTTGGTGATGGTGGCGGGCGTCGGCGTTCCGGGCAGCAACGTCCACTCCAGGAAGCCGACCCCGGTGAATATGCTCCCGCTACTCACTTCCACGGTTTCCAGGTGCAGGTGATCGGGGTTCCAGGCTTCGGTCAACAGAGACTCGTCGGGGGAAACTACATCCACCACCTGGAGTGTGTTGGACGTCTCCACGGTGACGATGGTTTCGGGATCCCGGGGTTCGCCGTTGACCGTGACGAATTTCTCCCACATCCATGCGCCTATGGTGGTTTCTTCAATGGCGTAGGATACCAAAGCGTCATCGGCGAAGGTGTTCAGGTGGTTGTGGATAGTACTGGGAATTTCCACGGTCTGGGTTGTCTTGACGGTGGGTGAGATCTCCAGGACGACGTCAATCTGTCCCGTCGTGCCGTCCCCGGGGAGATCGCCGATCTCCCAGATCGCCGTGCCGCCGCCGACGTGGGTGGGAAAGGGATTGGCATAGAGGAACGGTGCGGTGATGGGGAAGTGGCTGCGGACTTCGACGTCGCTCTCGTAGCCGCCGACGTTCTCGTAGGTGAGGGTGTAGGTCGTGACGCTGCCGGCAAGCGCCTGGGGCGGGTGATCGCTGTAGAGGTAGAGCTCGGGCGGTCGCTTCTCGATGGTCACCGGGCGGGCCGCTTCCAGCGTGCCGTCCTCCAGCCACAGCGTTTCGGAGAGCAGCGTCGTCGTCCAGGTTGAGGTCAGCACGCGGAAGGTCTTGGTCATGGTGACGACGTCCGGCGCGGGCGGCAGGTTCCATTCCAGGAACTCATTGTTGAGGCCGGTGACAATTTGTCCGACGGCGGGTTCGGTGGTGTAGGTCAAGAGCCGGAGATGCCGGGGGTTCCAGCGTTCCATCAGCTGGAGCGGTTGCGCCGCCGTGATCACGTCGACCACCTTGAGGGTGTCCGTGGTCTCTTTGATGTGGGTGATGTGCGGATCCCAGGGTACGTCGTCGATCCACTTATTCCACGTAATACCGATCGGCGCCTGTCCCGGCGCTTCGCAGCGGGTGGTCTGGTCGCTGCTGAAGTCGGTGACCCAGACTTCGGGTGGGGTACTGCCTTCGATAAAGGTCACGCCGCTGTTGTAGCCGCCGGCGCCGGGACAGTCAAAGGTGGGGGAGAACTCCGTGATGGGGTTCATATCCAGGTCGGTCACGAGGATGGTGGTCGTGTGCCAGCCGGAGTGGTAGAGAACGTTGTTCTGGGCGTCGTAGTCGATGCCGAGATTGTCGCGGAAGGTTTCAGAGACGGCGCCCGTGTAGGTCATGACGGTGGCCCAGGAATTGGGCGTCCAGAGCGTGCCGGTCCGCGTCAACACGACCTCGTAGACGACGGCGTCGTCGTAGGCGGCGGTGACGAAGTAGCGCGGGGGCGAGCCCGGGACGACGGCGATGTCGATGATGCTGTCGATCTTGGTGCCGTCGGCGCTGTCGTTGCTGCCGATCTCGTCGTCCATCTCCCAGGCGTTCAAAATGGTGCCGTTGACGTCGATCTCCACGATGTTGTCGTCGGCGTTGGAGAGATCGCCGTTGTAATCGGCGAGGAAGTAGGTATCCGTGTCGGCATTGTACCCGGCGCCGGTGCGGTTATCGAGCTGCCAGGGCCAGCCGGTGTTCAGAGTGGATAGCGCGAAACTGATCACCACACTGTGGGGAGCGGGCGTGTCGACGTCGTAGACGGTGGGATTGTGCGTGCTCGATTGACTCTCGTGTGCATAGCGTACGGTGTCCCGGCTGGGATCGTAGACCATACCGATCGTGCTGTACGACCACGTGTTGGTAAAGACCTCAATCGTATCCCCGGCGGCTTGCGGTCGCACGAGGTTGATTTGCTCTTCGCCTGACGTATCTTGATGCTCGGTGATCTCAGTCTGCGCATGTGCGTCAGGCGGAAGCGGTGAGGCCTGTACAGCGAGATCGAATGCAATAAACATTGCCATAGACAGCGCTATCAGCGTGAGCCAACACCAAGCTTTTGGGTGCTTCATAATGCTCTCCTTTGAGGTGGCGGGCACGAGAAGATGATGGGGGCACGGAGTAGTCCGAGTCCATCCTTTTCGGCGGCCCTAAAGTTGCCTTGAGTGATAAAACTGTAATCAGAGAGACTATGTTGGGGGTGGCTTTCGCCAACCACAGCAGCTCTCCCATACCTTGTTACGGTTACGGGTTTTCTTAGCTCCAGCGAGAAGGGATTTCGATATTGGTGGAAAGGGCATGGTTCATTTTGGCTTCCCAGAGGGCAGAAACTCTTTTACACTTATGAACA
>CAZCPK010000395.1:0-4069 GCA_964500755.1 uncultured Anaerolineales bacterium | reverse complement strand
AATAGACCGGTACGTTGCTATTCAAAAGTGTCAACCTATTTCCGAACCTTCCCGCCATCTTATCACGGTGGGTCATTTGAACCAATAGGAAAACAGTCGAAAGTCGAAGGACCAAAGTCCAGACGGACGGTGCGGGCACAAATGCTCTACCTCTCCCCGTACAACACTTCGAGATCGGGGCCTTCGGTGCAGTGCATGTGGACCCAGATGTAGGCGTGCTGGAAGAGGGCCAGCGCCAGCGCCGCCCGGGAGCCGAGCAGCAGGGCGACGGCCCAGAGACCGGCGAAGCCGAAGGTGTACATCGCGTTGCCGCTGTAGCGGAATATCCCCTCCTGCACCAGCGGCAGCTCCCAGTATTTGGCGCGGAAGTGGTCGGCGCCCAGGGCCCGGAGCAACCCAAAGTCGCGGATCACGGACCAGAGGGTATAGAGGGCCAGCAGCAGCAGCGGGACGCCCAGGCCGATTTCGAGGGGGCGGGGCCAGCCCAGCGAGCCACGGTCCATCAGCCCCACCAGCGCCAGCAGAAGGACGCGGGCGCCGAGGAAGGGGAAGAAGATTGCGCCCCAGAGGGCGAGGTCGGCCCTGCCGAAGAGGCGGCTCAGCGTACCGAAACAGAGCTGCATCCGCCACATAAGCCAGACGACGACCTGGTGGACCACGACGAGGGCGATGAGCAGGTGGGCCGCCCCGCGATGGGTGAGGGGACCGAGGCGCTGCCCGCTCAGGTACGGATGGACGAGGCAGAGCGCGCCGGGCACAAGCACGAGGGCCAGCAGGAGATGCTGGAACTGCCCCCGGAAGAAGTGCTTCCAGGAGAGACGGGCGTGGAGTTCGGATAGTTCGGTCATTGGCCGCCTTGTCGGTCAGTCTCTCGCGCGGCTTCGTGGGCGTCTTAAAAGAAGCTGCACAATGGCGAATGGGAAATCACCGGCCCGTGGCGCCTGACCTCTCATCTTTTCCCCGCGCCTCACTCGTCTCCCGGAATGTAGGGGATGAGCCCCTTGTGGTAGGCTATCTCCTGAATCTCGCGCGGCAGATGGCGAGCATCCACCATGAAGCCGTTGACGGAGATCATCCAGGCCATGGGGTTGCTGTCCATTCTACTGGGTAGGGTCCACTCCGGATCCATAACGCCGATGTTGAGCCGGTCCTTGATCTGCCGGGCCTTGTTGCCAACGGTGCTCTTGCTGCGCCCAAAGGCGTCCGCCAGCTCGTCGGCGCGCATGTGGGGCGTCTGCTTTTTGTCGAAGAGGAAGTTGACGCTGCCGATGGTGTGGACGATGGCGGCGGCCCAGGTATCGGCGTAGCCGGACTGCAAGGGGGAGGGGCGCTTGCGGGCCAGCGTCGCCGTCATCTGACGACAGAGCCGGGCGTACTCGTCGTTGAGGTACTCGGCGCAGAAGGCGTCGGTCAGGGCGGTGATCGCGTCGAAGATCTCTTGCATCGCGGCAGGGACTTTCTCGCTGGTACTTCTGCGGGGCATAAGAGCCTCCTTTGAAAATCTGGTGATGGGGAGTGGGGGATGGCGCAAATCTTCCCCGTTACCCCTTCTCTCGTCATCGCAGGTGATGAGTTCACGTCTGGCGGAGAGTATAGCCGAAAGGAAGAGGAGGTCAAATAAGGGGGGGCTGGCGGGCAAACGAAACGGTTCTAAGGCTTTCTAAGGTTGCCCAGCGCCTCCTGGCAACGCGTACCCAGGTCATCAACCCGGCTGCGTTTGCCTTGTGCGCGGCTAAGCACGTTCTGCGACATTGGCGCGGGTCTTCCTGACCACTCGCTTCGAAATCCCCTGGTCGCGCAAAGACTGTTCAGCGAACGAATCGCAACTTCTTCGTGAAAAGAGCTTGACAACGCAACGTAATATCACGTATAATTAACGTAAGCGATTACGCGATCTTTAACCTATTTTTCCGGGAGCGGTAGATGCCTGATCAACCCAACGTCACCCTCAAATCAGTTGCCGATGCCGTAGGCGTCTCAACGGCCTCTGTTTCACGTGCGCTCAACGATCAGCCCGGCGTCAGCGACGCCGTGCGTCAGGAGATTTTGGCGACCGCGCAGCGCATGGGATATATCCCAGATCTCTCAGCCCGCGGACTGGCGGCAGCCAAGACCCATACGATCGCTTTTATTATCCCAAAAACAAACCTTTCCGCAGCCGCGGACCCCTTCTACCCCCTGATCATGGAAGGCGCAGAATCTCACCTTGCCCAGTACGACTACCACGTCTTGTTGATCACTCTGGGCCAAGAGATGATGGCACAACCCGAATCTCTCTCGGTTCTTAATGGTAACCGGGTGGATGGCCTAATTCTGGCCGGCCCACAAATCAAGAGCTCTTTCGCACTGCGTATTATCAAGATGGGCGTTCCGGTCGTGCTTGTAGACAACGATCTGACCCAGACGTCCGTCAATTGTGTCCTTAGCGATGACGAAGGCGGCGCTTACACAGCCACCCGTCATCTTCTGGAACGGGACCACCGCCGCATCCTCTTTCTTTCCGGCCCGACATCCTGGATCAGCAACCGTGAGCGGGTCCGTGGATATCGGCGAGCGATGCAAGAATGGTCATGTGAGCCCTTGATTCTCCACGCCGGGGAGACGACCATCGAGAGCGGAGGAGCTCTTCTGCCTCAGGCCTTGGAGCGGTGGCCTGACGTCACAGCCGTCTGTGCCGCTAACGATTCCATGGCAATTGGAGCGATGCGCGCCGCCGCGCATCTCCAGCGGCGCGTGCCCCAGGATCTTTGCGTTATAGGCTTTGACGACATTACCTGGGCGCAAATCAGCGATCCTCCATTGACGACCGTCCACGTATTCAAACATCGTATGGGCACTCTGGCCGCTCAACGTCTTCTGGAAGTCATCGAATCGCCGGACCTACCGCCTACCAAAACCCTTGTAGCGACAAAACTCATCCAACGGGAGACCTGTTGTGTAGTAGATCACTGATCACAGGCTGCACGTGCAAGGAGGTGACTCTAAAACCAAGTAGCGGCGAAGCGTTTAGATACATATCACAAAGTAACCTATTCCAGGAGGATGGAGATGAACGCCAAACGTGTGTGGTTTATGTTACTCTCGGCGCTGGTTATTCTCAGTATCTTCTTCACCAGCTGCGCAGGTGATCAAGAGATGACCCCCGAGATGGAAGAGCCCGAAACGATGGAAGAGGAAGCCCCCGAAGAGACAGAGCCCCCCGCCGAAAAGGTCACCATTCGTCTGACCACCTGGGCGGGTGTGGAGGAGGCTGCAGAGCTCCAGGAGGTTATTGACGAGATCAACGCCGAATCCGAGACCATCATGATCGTCCACGAGCCGGCCCCCGACGACTACTACACCAAGATCCAGACGGCGCTGGCCGGCGGCACCTCGGCCGACCTCTTCTGGCTCTCCCAGGAGTGGATCGCGGGGATGGCCTCGCAGGGCATCCTGTTGGACATCACCGACTATCTCGAGACCGACAACGCCCATCCCGCCGCCGACGTCGACGACTACTTCGACGCCATCATCAAGACGGCCGTCTACGAGGATCGCTACTACGGCCTCCCCTGGATTGCCCAGCCCGTCGTCATGTACTATAACCGGGCACTCTTCGACGAGGCGGGGATGGACTATCCGACGATGGACTGGACCTGGGATGAGTTCCAGACGGCGGCTGCTGACCTGACCCAGGATCTCGACGACGACGGCCAGAACGATCAGTGGGGTTTCACCATGAATGGCTGGCCGCCCCCGCAGATGTTCGTCTGGCAGGCCGGCGGCGACGTTATCTCAGAGGATCTCTCCGCCGTGCCCATCGACTCCCCCGAGGCCATCGAGGGCTTCGAGTTCTACGCTAATATGATCTACGACGATGTGCACACCCCGCCCGAGGCCGTCATTCAGGAGCAGGGCTTCGGCGAGATGTTCAAGGCCGGCCGGATCGCCATGTTCATGGGCGGCGCCGCCGACGACCTCGACCGGGTCGAGGGGTTGGACGTGGGCGTCGTCGCCGTGCCCGCCGGGCCGGCAGCCCGCGACACCTTCGCCTGGAACGCCTCCACCGTCATCGCCGCCGACACCGACA
>CAZCPK010000394.1:0-4078 GCA_964500755.1 uncultured Anaerolineales bacterium | reverse complement strand
TCTGTGGTGAGATATTTAGTTATTTCAGTAGAGCCAAGGATGTCATCATGTTTTAAACTGGGCTTCGGAAAATGTCAACACGAAGCATGAAAAATGGATGCGGGTCCGCTCTGACACCTTACATAATCCCACCATAATACTATTGCCCCAAAGTGGGACTATGCTATAATGGAAAGGGTTTATCAAATTGCAATCCTTTAGGTACTGTTTCCGTCATTTGATGGTCCTGGCATTCAATTTCGAGTATCGTTTAGCTTTCTGAGCAGACGCAAGGTGCAACGCACATTCTATGATATTTACAGGTTTCTTGCGATGTTTATGCGAATGTAGTAGCCTTTTTTATTCCTAAGTGCGTCGCAGCTCGGAATACTAAACGATACACTTTCGACACAGAGGTCACCGGTACGGAGGGACACATGCCTAACCGACAGGTTATCGAGTTGCGAAACCGCATTCTTGGCATCCTCATTCGGAGTGCCCGGGAGCAGATGCGTCTGACCCGCAAGAGATGTAGTGAAATTGTGGGCGTCTCCGAATCTAAGTATGAAGAGTATGAGGAGGGCAGCCGTTCGATAACTTTGCCGGAACTGGAGTTGCTTGGACGTTATCTCTCCGTGCCGCTGCACGTGTTACGTGATGAGGGCGCGCAAGATCGCCTGGAGCCGCCAGAGCTGCCGGATCCAGAAGCTTATGCGGGATTACGTGACCGCATTATCGGCGCGCGCTTGCGGCAGGCCCGTCTGGAGGCCGAGTATACGCAGGAAGCGGTCGGCGCGTTTGTAGGACACTCCTCATCGACAATTTCGGCGTACGAATACGGAAAAAATTCCATCCCCCTTGCGGAATTAGAAGTGTTGGCGCGAGAGCTGCACGTGCCCATGAGCGAGTTTTTGGACTTCGACAGTGAAGTTGGGCTCTGGCATCAGCGGCAGCTGGATTTTGAGAAATTTCTGGAGCTGCCGGACGATGTGCGCGAGTTTGTGTTGCGCCCCATCAACACCAGTTATCTGGAGCTGGCGATGAAGTTGGCGTCCATGCCCGCCGGTGCGTTGCGGCAGATCGCCGAAGGACTACTGGAGATTACTTACTAAGAGGATGAACATGAACGAGATATCTAAAGCAGACGAGCTGCAAAAAGAAGGGCTGCGGCTCTTCCAAGAGGGTCTCTACGATGAGGCTGCCCGGCGGTTCAATGAAGCGTTGGAGCACTTCGCTGAGGAGGGTCGGGAAGCCGAGGCCGGTGAGATGCTCAATAACATCGGCATCATCCGCCGCAAGCAGGGCCGTTGGGAAGAGGCGCTGGAAGCGGTTGCAGAGGCTCACCGCACTTTTGTGCGTCTTGAGGACGAGGTGCGCGTCGCCCAGGCGTTGGGAAACTTGGGAGGCATCTACGCCTCACTGGGGCGACAGGAGGAAGCGATTGACGCCTGGCGGCAGGCCATCGTGCTTTTCGATAAACTTGAGGATCGGCAGAAGCAGGGCGATACGCTGATGACCCTCGGGTCTGCGCTCTTTAAATCCGGGGAGCGCCAGGCCGGGCTTGCCACCTACAAAGCGGGCTTGGAGATGGTGGAGAATCCCACCATGATGCAGCAGGTAACGCGCGGCCTTCTTACTATTCAGGCCCGGCTTCTGGGCGTGGGCTGAGACCTCGGGAAAATTGACGTTTCTGAGCCCGTGGTTCCTTGAGCGGTCTGGTTGGCGTTTCGCAGCGCTCACAGTCATCGGATCTTAAGTATACCACGACGCCCCTCCCCTATGTTTCACGTGAAACATGTGGGGGTCGTTCATTGCATATAAAGGTTAATCAAAGATGGGAGAAAAAGATGAAAGTGATTCTTAAAGAGGACGTGGAAAAGCTGGGTAAGGTCAACGAGGTGCACGATGTCGCCGATGGCTACGCGCGTAACTATCTTCTGCCGCGTGGGCTGGCGATCCCTGCCAGCGAAGGTGCGCTGCAGGCGCTGAAAGATCTCAAGGAGGATCAGGCCGAGCGTGAATCCCGCCTCAAAGAGCAGGCCCAAAACGTCGCCGAGATCATCCGGCAGGAACCGCTGCGCTTCACCATGAAAGCCGGTGAGGGGGGGCGTCTCTACGGTTCTGTCACCAGCAACGATATCGTCGAGGCGATTGAGGAAGAATTTGATGTTTCCGTCGACAAGCGGGCCGTGCAGCTAGCGGAGCCTATCCGGGAACTGGGGCCTCGGGTGATCGACCTCAAGTTTGAAGGGGACGTCGAGGCCCAGGTTCGGGTGGTGGTGGAACCGGAGGAGTAATGGCAGCTGCTGGACTGGGTCTGTGGCTGCGGCGCGCCCGCGAGAACAAGGGGCTGACCTTGGCCGAGGCGGAAGAAGCCCTGAGAATAAGGTCGCGGTACCTCCACGCTCTGGAGGTGGGCGACTACGCGGCGCTTCCCGGGCCGATTCAGATCCGTGGCTTCATCCGTAACTACGCGCGGTTTCTGGGACTGCCGGTCGAAGAAGCGCTCGCCCGTTACCAGGCAGAAGCGGACGGTCGTCCTATGCAACCGCGCGTCCATCTGGTGCAGGAGACGGCGGAACGCCAGCGACTGGAGCGCCCGACTATCTTTGCGCCGCCCCCTGATGAGCGAGAGGCGGGCGAGGATCGGAACGAGCTCCCCGCCCACCTTCTGACGATTCTTGTCGGAGCGCTGGTTTTCTTTGCCATTATCGCCGTTGGGGCGTTTGTCTACTTGCAGATTGCCGAAGGGGAGGGCCGTCCGTCCCCCACCCCAACTCCCACGCTGCCCCCGGCAACCCTGGAGACCACGCCGGTCCCCGAGAATAATGCACCGACGTTCTCTCCCGCGGTGGACGGCACGGTGAACGTCCGTCTCGAGCCGGAGCAGCACGCCTGGGTCCGCGTGACCGCCGACGGAGAGGTGGTCTTCCAAGGCGTAGCCGAAGCCGGTCAAACGATCAGCGCGACGGCTTCCGAGCGGTGTGTGGTGGAGTCTGGAAACGGCGGGGCTTTTCAGCTATACTTAAACGGGCAGGATTTCGGTAAGTTAGGGGCGCAGGGTGAAGTTGTGCGGCGCGCCTGGGATCCGACAGGAGAAGTCGACGTCGAGGGATAGGAGTTGCATGGCTGAGATTGAGATAGCTGCAGAATCATGCGGGGCCGCGCGACGGCCCCGCTTTTATATCGTAACGTTAGGGTGTCCTAAGAATACGGTGGATGCCAGTGGTATCTCGCTGCTCTTGCAGCGGCATGGGTACTTGCCCGTGACCGAGCCCGCTGACGCTGACGTGCTGATCGTCAATACGTGTGGTTTTATCTCCCTGGCCCGGGCCGAGTCTTTGGAGGCGCTGGAGCAGCTGGCGGCTGAAAGTCGCCCGGATCAACGGGTGGTCGCCGCCGGGTGTTGGGCGCAGCGGGATCCGGACATGTTGCTCAATTACGTGCCGGAGTTGGACGCCGTTATTGGCACGCGGTCCTGGTATGGCTTGCCCGAACTGTTGGGGATGTTGGTTTCCGGCGAGGAACGCCTGATCTTCACCGAAGAGCGGCGGATTATTACCCCTGAGGAGCTCGGGACGCCCGGCTACGCTACGACCGGGGCTTCCGCCTTTCTCAAGATCGCGGACGGGTGTAGCCGTCAGTGTGCCTTCTGCGCCATTCCGCTCATCAAGGGGCCTACCGTCAGCCGCTCACTCGAGGCCATCCTCGTCGATGCACGGGCCCTGCAGCAGCAGGGCGTGTTGGAAGTCAACCTCATCGCTCAGGACAGTACCTTCTACGGCTACGACCTGGGCTTGAAAGATGGGCTCGCTCTGCTCCTGGAACGTCTGGTCGAGGAGATCCCCGATATCCCGTGGTTGCGGTTGCTTTATATGTTCCCCGGCTACGTCACCCCCCGGCTGATCAGGGTGATGGCGGACGCGCCTCAGATTCTGCCGTACGTGGATATCCCGCTGCAGCACGCGCATCCCGACGTCCTCCGTCGCATGCGGCGTCCCGACAACGTGGACGAGGTGCGGCGCACGATCGCTGCGTTGCGGACCGCCATGCCCGATGTGTGTTTGCGCACGACGTTTGTGGTAGGGTTCCCCGGTGA
>CAZCPK010000393.1:0-4085 GCA_964500755.1 uncultured Anaerolineales bacterium | reverse complement strand
AGTTGCCATTCAAATCTGTGGTGGTCGAGTATGTTTGGGCTGTCACTATCACGTTGCTGAGTCCTAAATCACTGGTTGTGCTTGTGACTCGGCCGGAGATAGAACCGGTAGCTCCACCTCCCATCCCCAACTTCACGACAAAGGCGTCGTCGCCGCCGTTGTGGGTAGGGTCGAAGGCCCCCGGCGTGGTGGGGAAGTCGGTAGACTCGGTCTTGCCCATAACGTAGGCCGCCCCGCTCCCGTCCACGGCGATGCCAGAGCCCTCGTCCCAGTCACCCCCCCCCAGGAAGGTAGCGTAGGCCAGCGCCGAACCCGCCGGGTTCAGTTTGACCACGAAGGCGTCGCCGCCGTTGTAGGTGGTATCGTAGCCTGGCCCAGTGGGGAAGTCGGGCGAACTGGTAGATCCTGTCGTGTAGGCGGCGCCTGCCCCATCCACAGCGATGTCCCGGCCCCAATCCGACCCTCCACCTCCCAGGAAGGTAGCGTAGGCCAGCCCGGTACCCGCCGCGTTCAACTTGACGACGAAGGCGTCAGCCCAGACGTTGTGGGTGGTGTCGTAGCCCGGCCCGGCGGGAAAGTCGGCGGAGTAGGTTACTCCTGTCACGTAAGCGGCACCTGCCCCGTCCACGGCGATGCCGCCGCTCTCGTCATAACCGTTCCCCCCTAGGAAAGTAGCGTAGACCAGCCCGGTGCCCGCCGCGTTCAACTTGACGACGAAGGCGTCCCTATCGCCATTGTAGGTCGTATCGTAGCCCGGCCCGACGGGAAAATCGGCGGATACGGTAGTGCCTGTCACGTAGGTGTTTCCCGCTTCATCCACGGCGATGGCACGACCAGAGTCAAGAATGTGACCCCCCAGGAAGGTAGCATAGGCCAGGGCCGATCCGGAGGTGGTCAGTTTGACCACGAAGACGTCAAAGTGACCATTGCAAGTGGGGTTGAAGGCCTCTGGCGTGGTCGGAAAATCAGCGGAGGCAGTACTGCCAGTCACGTAGACAGCGCCTGTCCCGTCCACGGTGATGTCAAAAGCCCAGTCAGAGTATTCGCCTCCCAGGAAGGTGGCGTAGGCCAGCCCAGTGCCCGCCGCGTTCAGTTTGACCACGAAGGCATCTGACTGGTTGAAGTTACAGTTCCCATCGGTACCACAGGTTGTGTCGAAGGCCTCCGGCGTGATTGGGAAGTCAGAAGACTCGGTCTTGCCCGTGATATAGGCCGCCTCGCTCCCGTCCACGGCAATGCCATAGCCCCAGTCGGTGTCCCCGCCCCCCAGGAAGGTAGCGTAGGCCAGCCCGGTGCCTGCCGCGTTCAACTTGAAGACGAAGGTGTCCTCATCGCCGTTGTAGGTGGTGTCGTAGCCCGGCCCGGCTGGGAAGTCGATGGAGTCGGTCCAACCCGTTACGTAGGCAGCGCCCGCCTTGTCCACGGCGATGCCAGTGCCATTTTCCCAATCACCCCCTCCCAGGAAGGTGGCGTAGAGGAGGTCATTCGATTGTGGATTGTGGATTGCGGATTGCGGATTGGAGGTCGCGGAGGTAGTAAAGGGTGCGACGACCTGATTCCCGGCAAGGGTGGGATGCGCTCGTTTTGCGCTTGTGGCATCGTCCACATGAAGCAGCGGCAAGGTGTATGTGCCCAGGGCGGTGGTGAGGCGCAGACCCTCACCACCGCCCCCTCTCCCAGAGGGCGAGGGGAGTAATGATACGGCGTCCGCCCCTTCTACGCGCAAGCGCACCGCGTTCAGATCGGCGCCCGGACGCGCCACTACTCGCTGCACCATCTGCCCCCCCTCGCTCGTGATCTCCAGGTCAATGCCCGGATACAAGTCCTTGTAGCGCACGCCGCCCCAGACCGGGACGTTCGTCTGCCATTTATCCGGATCGTTGCCGAGGAAGTAGTTCACCGAGGTCTCCAGCCGGTTGAAGGGCTCCAGGCGCGGCTGCGGGTTGGCGTCGGGGAAGCTCAGCTTGAGATTGACGCCTGGTATCTCACCTCTCTCCCCCAGCTCCTCTACCCTCTCCGTCGCGGAGAAGGAAGAGGGGTCGCCGCCGTCAGGCGGACGGGGTGAGAAGCGAGATTTCTCCAGCACCGTCACCCAAAGCCCGTCCTCAGTCAGCCAAATCGTGCCGTTGGCACCGCGCAGCTGAAAGCGGGCTGCTTCATCAAACTGGCCTACGTTCTCGATAAACATCAAGGGGGCGCTTTGTAGCGCTTCGTTCACGTGCTCGGTAGCTGGGGCCTGCACAAACGTCTCGTTTTCGTCATCAGGTGATTCCATGACTGGCTTGCCTGTTTCCGGCACGGTTGCTTCTGTAACCGATCTCGTTCCTGACAGTAGTAAGGCAAGCAACAGGAAAACATTAAGGTACACCAAGTACTTCTTCATCTCACGCCTCCATGGATTATAGTATGCCTATAAGCGCACGATTTTATCATTATCGCTCTACGACCCGCAGCTGATCGACGTAAACAGTGCCCTGCGCTCCTTGACCGCCGTTGACGTAGATGCCGTAATAATCGATCGTACTCAGATCAATACGACCGTTGTCCGCCACCGACCAATCTGCCCATTCAAAGGTCAAGGTGGAAAGGGGCAGACAGAGTTCTCCAGATCCCAGGTTGTCAGCCGCAACCCACGTCTTCCAGACCTCGTCACTGGTCTCGCCAAACTGGACGACCAACTCCTTGGCGTTGCCGTCGATCTGCACGCTCACGCAGAGCTCGTCGTAGCCGGTCCAGTCCTGGGGCGTTGCCAGCCACCGCTCAAAGCCGCAGTAGTCGTTGGGACTGGGCTGGGGGATGGTGAAGGCAAACGCAATCGCCGGCTGATTATCCGCGCGACCCGGCGGTGCTGCCAGGTTCAGGCGACAGCCCGTGACGCCGCTGGGTGCGTTGACCTGGTAGGCTGACCGGAGTGTGCCGGCCTCTGCATAACGCTGCGCGCTCTCGAAAATCAGGGGGGCGCGCGGTGTAGGTGTCGGCGGGCTGGTGGGCGTAAAGGTGGGTCTCGAAGTTGATGTGGGCGCG
Source organism: uncultured Anaerolineales bacterium (assembly GCA_964500755.1). Taxonomy (GTDB): domain Bacteria; phylum Chloroflexota; class Anaerolineae; order B4-G1; family SLSP01; genus G713. The sequence goes on along the minus strand of CAZCPK010000393.1, from coordinate 1,061 downwards.
GCAGGCGTCGACGTCGCTAAGGTAGCAGTCGGGGTAAATTGGGGTCTTGATCTCTCTGTCTGGGTGGGTTGAGGCGTGAGACCGTCTGTGCTACGTGGGGTGGTGGTCAGAGTTGAGGTTTGTTGTCCTTCGGTAGCGCTGATCTGCGTAGCGATCGCTTCTGCCAACGGTTGTGCTGTCGGTGAGGGAACATTCTCTGAGGTAAAGTCCTGCAACCGGCGGGTGCCAAACACGATACCCAGGGTTCCCAGCGTGACGACGAACAGGAGCAGCACGATAGCCGTCCCGCAGCCCAACCAAACCCACCGGGTCGCCGAAGGATAGTAACGAGTGATGAGAACTGCGGCAATAATCCCAATGACTATGATAAGCCCGAGAAAGCCAACAATGAATCCGATGATCCAGATTGGATGTTGGAGTGGCGCGGGGAGTGGACGCAGGTTTCTTGTTCCCGCCGTTGAAAAGAACATGGTAAGCCACAAAACGAAATTCAACAAGTACCTATTCCCGGCACGTTTCATCGTTGCTCTTCCTTCCAATTAACGACCTGACAGGCTGGTTTCCCAACCTGCCAGGTCTGACGCTCCTTACGAAGCCTCGCCTTTGGACTGTTGCTTCCGCAGTAGCAGGAAAAAACCTACTCCGCCGAAGATCGCCAGTCCCAACACGAACACGATTCCCAGGCCGACCAACATCACTTTGACGAAGGGGAATCCACTTACATCGGCCTGCACCTCAACGTAGGAGGGGTCGCGCCAAGTGGCCGTGGTATCCTCCATGGTGTTGGCGTTGCTGGAGAGGATCTCATTGGCGTGGATGACAATGGTCATCTCGCGCAACATGTAAGTGTAGTCAGAGTCGGGCGTCCAGGCGATGTAGAGGTGGCCTTCGTCGTTCTTTCTGACGGTTGCGCTTCCATCAAAACACTCTTCATTCAACGAACTTAGACCGCTTCCGCTGGTTTTGATCACGTAGGAGATACCGCCGTCCGGCTCCTCGCGCTCGCTGATTTTAAGAGCATCCTCTTCTGAGGATAGGGACTCGATATATTCCTGAAATCC
>CAZCPK010000392.1:0-4086 GCA_964500755.1 uncultured Anaerolineales bacterium | reverse complement strand
CGTTGCTATCCATCTGAAGCATTTCCCGATTTGCTTCGAAATCCCGCATTTCACCAAGAAACCAATAAGAGCCTCAGGTGTGAGGCAGCGTCTCCGGCGCAAGAATCGTCAAGTGGAAGGCCGCCCACCTCAACTTTGCCAGGTAACGGCGCAATGAACATCAAGACAGCGGCTCTGATTCCTGTTATCCTGTAGAAGATCAACCAAATTCAAGGAGGACGTGTGATGAAGAAGCAGAGCCAGGAAGCATTTCAGCTGTATTCCATTGGGCGTGTACACCGCAATGACGAAAATGTGACGCTCGAGATCGATGCGCCCTATCGCCCAGCTCTTAGACAATTGGGGAAATTCAGCCACGTGATGGTCTTCTGGTGGGCCGATCAGTTTGATAACGACGAATATCGCCAGATGTTGCAGACCGACCCACCCTATGCGCAGGGACACCTGACCGGCGTCTTCGCCACCCGCGCGCCCTATCGACCCAATCCCGTCGCGATGACGACGTGTCCCCTCGTGAACGTCGATGAGGAAAGCGGTCGGGTGACCGTCACCCACCTCGACGCTTTCGACGGCACCTCCATCGTCGACCTCAAGGCCTACTTCCCCGTCTGCGACCGGGTACAGGAAGCGTACATTCCCGAGTGGCTCGTCGGTTGGCCCGAGTGGATGCCAGAAGAAGGGATCGATCTGCAGGAGTATGAGAAGTAGTGCACCTTTGCGCAAAAGCCCCAGGCTGCAGCTTGGGGCTTTTGCGCTACAATAGAGAAGACGACGTCACGCCGGGAGGATCAGATGCTGGAGCCTACGAAGATCATTGAACGTCCCCGCTTGCTGTTGGCGGGATTTAGTTTTTACGGCGACCCCTTCGCTTTCAGCGATGGCTGGTCTATGGATAACGAGATCGGACGTCTCTGGCAGCGCTTCGTGGCCTTTTTCGACGCGCAAGATCAACGCATCCCGGGTATGACCGACGAAGAGGCGATGTTCGAGGTGCATATCGAGCATCCGGAGACGCCGGACAAGGGGCTCTTCGAGGTCTTCGTGGGGGTGGCTGTACAGGAGTGGGAGGATCTGCCCGTCGAACTGGTTGTCAAAGTCCTCCCGCCGACGCGATATGCCGTCTTCACGTTGCGCGGCAAGACCATCACCAGCGATTGGGGGAAGGAGATCTACCAGGAATGGCTGCCGCAGTCCCCCTACCGCGTGGCTTATCCCTACAGTTTTCAGTATTATGACGAACGCTTCAAAGGGTTGGAGCAGATCGAAGAATCGACGCTCGACATCTACGTGCCCATCACGCCCCGGGCGTGAGCGAAAGCATGACCGAGCTCGCCTTTATCGAGAACGCTCTGGCTTTTATCGAGGCGCACTTGCAGGCGCCCATCGCTGTGGTGGACATCGCCGACGCCGCCGGGTATTCGCTCTACCACTTCTGTCGGGTCTTTAACACAACCACCCATCATACGCCCTATAACTATCTGATCCGGCGGCGGTTGGCGGAGGCGGCGCACGCCCTGGTAGCTACGGACGCCCGCATTATCGACGTCGCGCTCGATTATCAGTTCAACAATCCCGAGACCTTTACCCGGGCCTGTCAGTGCGTCTTCGGTGCGCCGCCAAGCCAACTGCGTGAGCGCGGCGTCCTCGATCCGCACCGGCTGATGCCCGCGCTGACCCCCGCGCATCTCACCTATCTGGCGGAGCACCCAGAGGATCTGCACCCGGTCTTCGTGTACCGACAGCCGCTGCACCTGGCGGGACTGTCGGCCTGGACCCTTGAGGAAGCTACGGCTTTCCCGGAACTGTGGGAGCGGCTCGAGATGCTGTTAGAGGAAGTGGCGGATATTCCCGCGCAGGCCGACCGCTACGAACTCCGCTGGTATCCTCCCCAGGGGGCGCACTATGGTGTCAAGGGTGTCAGTTGCCTGGCTGCCGTGGCGCTATCCGATCCATCTATTGACCTGACCGGCACGCCGCTGGTACGAAAGACGCTGTCTGCTGGAGCCTACGTACACTTCCGTCACAGAGATCTAGCCGAAACCCTGCCGCTTTTGCTCGACTACGTCTATCATACCTGGGTACCCAACGCTAATCGTACGCTCGCTGCTCCTTTCGTACTGACACGCTGTGAAGCGGAGGTCCGGACGCTCTTCTTTCCGCTCTCCTAGCCTGACCCGGGAGGCTCCGTTTTTCCCTCGCTTTGCCTCTGCGTTACCGTGCACCCTCCAACTCAACCCCAACGCTGCTAACCCGCTGCGTCCTCCCTCCGTCGATACGTACGCGGAGTATATGCGTGGCATGGGCATGGCCCTGAGGACTTCGCTGAGCGTTACAGCGCGCCCTTGGGGGTGACGTCGACCCAATTGCGCGGTCACTGAGAAGCAGCCACGCGGGGCGGGATGGAGTGGACTTCGCCCAACTACGTAACCTCAATGAGCTCTCGTCAGCTCCGGCTTGAAGCAGATTTTGGGGCAGCCTGACGGTCGTTGATGGAGAAGAGTAGGAGTAAGCCGACGATCAAGAAGGCGATCACCGGCAGGATAGCCACCCGTTGGCCTAGCTGCTCCGCCAGTGCGGCGCCCCGTTCGTGGGCTGTGAACCAGAGAAAGGAGGCCGCTTCTCCCTGCGTCTGGAACCAGAGGGCGGCTTCCGCCGCCACCACCCCGTAGATGGTGGGGCCGATAAAGGACGAGGTCCGCCCGGCGACGGCAAAGAAGCCGTAGAACTCCGCGCTTTGCCCCGGTGGGCTGAGGACGGCGATCATGCCCCGGCTGACGGATTGGATGGCGGAGAGCGCGCAACCTGCCACGCCGCCGATAACGAAGAAGCCCGGTATGGATTCGTTGAGGAAGAGACCTACGACGGCGCCCAGCATCATCAAGATGAAGATTATGAGCGTGCGCTTATTGCCAATTTGTTCGGTGAGGATCCCGGAGACGTAGGCGCCGACCACACTCGTCAGCTGAATGAGGATCATGAACAGGATGAGCATCTGCTGCTCAAGGCCAAACATCACGGCGCCAAAGATGGCGGCGAAGTTGATGGTCATCAGCACGCCGTCGTTGTAGATGAGGAAGGCGATCATAAATTTGACGAACTCACGATGCTCTTTCACGGTGCGGAAGGTGTGTTGTAAGCGTTCGATAGCCACCGTGAGATAGGATTTCCCGGACGGTATAGGTTGGTGCGGAGCTCGTTCTTGGAGCCAGAGGAAGAGTGGCGTTGCGAAGATGGCGAAGTAGAGGGCCGTGATGACCAGCGACAAGCGGACGATCCAGGTGCCCTCCACCATCGTGACCAGCGTCAGTACGAGCAACAGACAGACAATCCCGCCCAACAAGCCGATGGCCCAGCCATTCCCTGAGACGCGGCCCGTCTCCTCTCGCGTGGCGACTTCCGGCAGGAGGGCGTTATAGAAGACCTGTCCGCCACGGTAGCCGATCTCGGCGAGAATGAAGAGCGCCATCCCCGCCAGCACGTCTCCCCGACGGACGAAAAAGAGGGCGGCGGTGGCGAGACAGGCCAGAGCGGTGAAGAAGAGTAGGAAGTGCTTCTTGCGTCCGGCGAAGTCGGCGATCACGCCGAGTACCGGGGAGATAAGAGCGACGACGAGCATGGCGATGCCGACGGAGATCCCCCACAGGCGCGAGCCCTCAGGCCCACCGACGACGTGCTCCTTGAAGTAAGCCGCGTAAATTGCCAGCAGCACGACGGCGGCGTAGGCCGAGTTCCCGATGTCGTAAGCGTACCACGCCAGGCGTGAACGGATCGCCGGACGGTCTATCCGGGGAAAAATCGCTTTCAGTACCATCTCCATATCCCATCTCCTCCGCTCAGGGGTCTCCTGAAATTACGGTATAAGGTGCAACACACCTACGATGATTGGGTTATGCTCGACAAAGGGCATGTCAGCGTGCGCGAGATGGCCATTTTCAGGCTTTCTAAGGTGCGTCGCACCTGGTTACCCCCTAATGCCGTAGCTTGAAGGGGTCTTATCCAACGCCGACAGGCGAGATTATAGCATGGTTGCTAAGGGTGTACAGAGCAAAATGGTCCACGGGTTCCAGAGCACGATACTCAAAGATA
>CAZCPK010000391.1:0-4087 GCA_964500755.1 uncultured Anaerolineales bacterium | reverse complement strand
ACGCCAACCACAACGCCTAGCTCAACGCCGACAGAGACGCCCAGTCCCTCCCCGACGTTCACGGCCACGAACACGCCGACGCAGACGCCAAGTCCGACGCCAACCGCGACAGCCAGTCCCCCCCCAACACCGACGCCCAGTCCCACCCCAACGTTCACCCCCACGAACACGCCGACCGCTACCGCGACGCCGAGCCCCACGCCAACACCGACGCCGGCGGAGGTGATCGTGGACAACCGCGATAGCGGATTCTCCGTCGTAGGCACCTGGTTGACGTACGCCGGCCCTCTCTACCCCTATTACGGTCTCGACTTCCGTTACAACGAGCCGGGCAGCGGCAGCGAACGGGCCATCTTTACGCCCGAGCTACCGCGCACGGGGCAATATGAGGTCTTCGTCTGGTGGGGGACGACGCCGACCGGCGCCAGCAATACCCCCTACACGGTCCACCACGTGGATGGCAGCAGCACCGTCCTGGTCAACACGCAAGGACCCGCAAGCTCGGAAGGTATATGGTATAGCCTAGGCACCTACGATTTCGTCGCCGGTACCGCGGGCAGCGTGGAGCTCAGCGATGACGCCGACGGGTACGTCGGCGCGGACGCCGTACGCTTTGTCGAACGTTTCAGTGTGAACAGCACGACGCGGTATTATCGCGCGCGGTAATATTTTGGGAGTCAGTGGGGAGCCGGCGATGTCGAGAGCGCTATTCTTGCCCAGCTACCACGGCGGCGGCTTTGGTCACATCAGCCGCTGCCTCGCCCTCGGACAGATACTGAGCGAAGCGGATTGGGACGTCGCTTTCTATCTCGGGGGGACGCACGCCCCACGCCTGCAGGCGGAGGGATGGCGTCTCTTCCAGCCGCCGGCTCCGCGTTCCCCGCTCCGTCCGGGACGTCTGTGGCGAGGGCTGCGACAGCGTCTCTCGCCCTCTCCCGCCTACCTGTTCTTCTCCGACCTGAGCTTCCAGGTGGTACGCGACGGGTTTCACACGCCGGACGTTGTGCGCCAGCGACTCGACTGGACACAGCAGGTCGTGGACCACTACCGCCCGGACGTGTTGATCGGCGACTTACATCTCCTGACCGGGGCGCTGGGCAAGCTAAACGATCTTCCGGTGGTGCAAATTACCCGCGCGGCGACGTATCCCCAGGACCCGGCGCTGGTCTGGTGGCGACCGATCCCTAACATGATACGCACACCGGATGTCGCCCCGGTCTTCAACCCGGCCCTCGAGACGTTGGGACTGCCCTATATCCAGGAAACCGGAGATTTACTGGCAGGCGATCTCTTCCTGATCCCCAGCATTCCGGAGGTCGACCCGCTGCCGCCGGATTCAAGGAAGGCGCAGTACGTCGGTCCACTGACGCGCAAATCGGAAGTGGAGAACATACCTTCATGGATGCAAGCGCTCTCAGACCGACAGCGCCCGCTGGTCTACGTGACGGTCGGGGGCGGCTCGGATTCAAGTCAGCAGAAAGATCTGCTGGCGCTGTGGTTCAAGGCGTTCGAAGGCATGCCCTGGGACATAGTGATCTCCACCGGAGGGCGGCGCGCACCACGACAATATGAGCGTCGCGATAACCCGCGCGTCTTCTCCTGGATCCCGGCGGGGCGCCGAATGGTGGAAATGGCCGACGTGGTGGTCTTCCACGGCGGATACGGCACCATGATGGAGACCATTCAGAGTGGCACGCCGTCCGTGGTCTTTCCCTTCCACACGGAGCAGGAGAGCAACGGACGTAGATTGAAAGCCTTGGGGCTGGCTGAGGTCGTGGCGCCGAGCGAAGCCGTCTTCACGCTCCAACGCACTGCATGGCGCGACCAGACGCTGACCACGCTCGTGGTGCCGCGTCTGGTCCGCACCTCAGGAGAGGTGCGCGAGGCCGTGCAACACGTCCTGAGCGAAGCGAGTTACACGGAACGCGCCACCCAGATTCGGAACATCCAGGTGGAGTACGATACCCCACAACGCGTGCTGGAGGCCCTCGCTTCCCTGGGCTGAGATCAGGAAACTTGTTGACGCTCCGGCACAGCGGTGACGGCCTTGGTCGTCTCGGCGATCTCCCAGACCGTGTGCTTGCGCTTCCACAACCGGTAGTCCAGCGCGCCTCGCAACCGCGCCACCACTTCCAGCGTCACCACCAGCGGGCCCCAGAGGAAATAACGCCAATCACGTCGCACCTCGGGATGGCGCAGTAGAAGCCAGAGAATCCGCAGGCCTTTCATGGTCGCGACGCGGTAGCCCAACGTCTCCCTAACGTAGGTGTGACCGGCGTAGATGCGTCGACGCTGCCGGAAGAAGTCCTCCAGCGTCGTGGGGCCCTGATTGTAGACGATGGCGCCGGGCACGTAGCACAGCCGCAAGCCCTGCCCCCGGATCAGCGGTTCGATGCTGGCCTCATCCACAGCGGAGTCCGGAGGAATCTGGTGGAAGAAGTTCCGGAAGGCGATCATCTCCCCCATCTTGGGGCACTGCAGGCAGACCCGGTGATGAAGACGCCAGAGCAGGTGCGCCGAGTAGCCCATAAACGTCCGCTCGTCGTTGAGCGGCACGGGATGCCCTCCGGTCATGCCGACCTCATCATCCTCAAAGGGCTTCACCAGCGCGTCCAGCGCCTCCGGCGCAGGGATCGTATCGGCGTTGACCAGGACGATAACGTCGGCAGCAGTGTTTCGCAGAAGAAGATTGATTGCGGATGACTTCCCACACCGTTCCTGCTGGTGCAAAAGCCGAATGTGTGGATCACGTTCAGCGTATTGATTCACGATTTCCTCGGTATGGTCGGTGCAGCCGCTGGCTACGACGACGATCTCGGTAATGTCAACGCCGTCCAGTTTCTGAGCCAGCACCGCCTCCAACATTCGACCGATGTTTTTCTCCTCGTTGTACGCCATGGTCGCTACACAACACTCAATCATGGCTTAACCTCCCTCACCATAAAGCGATAGAAGAGACGATCTGTTGCGCGGGAAAGATATACCGGCACAACCAATCACGCACCGTGTCCCTGCACAGCGCAAGGATCATCAGATCAACGCATCCTGCTCACGGCCTGCGCATCACGAGGGGTAGGTAGACGCGGTGGGGGTTGACCAGGACGTACCCCCGTTTCACGAGGACGTCAACGCTGCCGTCGTCGTCAAATACCTGTAAGGTGACATCGTACGCACCACTTGCCGTGTAGACGCAGGTAGGATGCCGGTGGGTCGAGGTGTAGCCGTTGCCGAAGTCCCAGTGCCACGCAACGAGATCATCGTAGCTGGTCGTGGTATCGGTAAAGACGACCGTCAAGGGGGACTTGCCCGTCGGATTTGTGGACGTGAAGTCGGCGATGGGCACGGCGTCCGCTACCGTAATCGCGTGCGTCGTGGTGATTACGCTGAAATCGCCATCCGACTCATCGACCCTTAGCGTCACGGTGTAAACGCCCTGCGTGTAGACGTGCGTCGGATGTTGGACGGTACTCGTGATACCGTCGCCAAAGTCCCAAAGCCAGGATAGAATACCGTCGTAACTGCTGGAGATGTCGGTGAAGGCCACGGTCAGCGGCTCGACGCCGGTATACACGTCCGCGAGCAAATCAGCCAGGGGATCTACATCGAGGATCGTGACGAGCGCCGAGGCCGTGTCGGTCAGGTCGGCGGAGTCCGTAACCATGACCGCGACGGTATAGAAGCCATCGGCAGCCCAGGTATGGGTGACGGTGACGCCCGTCGCGTCGTCGTAGAGACCGTCCTCGTCCAGGTCCCACGCATAGATCAGAGGATCGTCGGCGAGATCGAAAGATTTTCCGGCGTCCAGCATAAGCGCCACGCCCTCGTCGCCAACGTAGGGACCACCGGCGTCCGCGATCGGGGGAGCATTGCCGACCACGATGTATCGAGGTTTTTGCTCCAGCCCAACGTCTCCGTCCGTGTCCGTGATGGTCAGCGTCACCGTGTAGGTGCCCTTATGGAAATATGTATGGCTGGGATGCTGATCGGTGCTGGTCCCGCCGTCGGCGAAGGCCCACATCCAGCCCGCGACCCCGTCGTGCGCCGTCGACGTGTCGGTGAAGACCACGGTCAAGGGTTCGGTGCCGCT
>CAZCPK010000390.1:0-4090 GCA_964500755.1 uncultured Anaerolineales bacterium | reverse complement strand
CTTCGCCCTGGGCATCAACGTTGTCTTTTACGTGGTACACATCCTCTTCCTGGTGCGCTTTTTCCTCATCCTCAGTTCGATGCTGATCCCCACACACTGGCGCTTTCTGCCGCCCATCATGCGTCGACTCTTCGGCGACACGGAGAATTCCCCTAAGGAGTCGCTGCTCTCGCTGGGCAGCGCCCTGGGCCTGCTGCTGTTGAACAGCTTGATGGGCGCGCTGCCCGTTGCCCTGCTCCTGGGCTTCCTCGTTCCGCTGATCGTGCAGGTGCTCAACACGGTGAATCGGCTGCACGCTCACGCACAGGACGCGCAGCGGTAACGTCAGGTTTGTAGGCAAGCGCTTTAGCGCTGTCAGGACCACGCTCTCCTGGCCCAAAGGGTCCCCGGCCTACGGGAGGTGCTGGATCGAACAGCGCGTCGAGGTGTTGCCAGAAGCGCTCAGTCATCGCCGTCGGGCGCGTCCGAGAGTGAGAGCTCCCCATTCTCCCGTAAGACCCAGGTGAGCAGCGCCGCGTAGTCCCGCACCGCGACATCCGGTTCCACGTCGTAAGGGTTTTCGCCGAAGAAACACGTCCGCAAGCCGGCGGCCTGGGCGCCCTTTATATCGAGCTCCCGGTCGCCGATGGCTAACGTCTCCGCCCGCACCAGCCCCTGGTGGTCGACGACGGCGTTGAAGGCGGCGGGGTCCGGCTTGCGCGGATAGCCGTCATCGCCGGCGGCGAACTCCGCGAAGAGCTCCGCCATGCCGTGGGTCACCAGCAGGCGGGTGAGCGACGCCCGTCCCCGGTGCGTGACGATGCAATTCTTGCCCCCGTGATCGAGCGCGTAGTGACAGAGGTCCAGCACGCCGGGAAACGGCGGCTGCAGCGTCAGTGAGAGCGTGGGCAGAATCTCACGGAAGCGGCGGAGAATGTCGTCGGCCTCCACGCCGAGCTCCTCTGCTAACGTACGGGCACAGTGTCCAAAGGAGACGTTGACCAGACAATAGACACGCTCGGCGGGCACCTCGGCGCCGAGATCGGCGACGGCGCGGCGCATGGCCCGCGTGATGGCGGGATAGGTGTCGAAGAGCGTGCCGTCGGCGTCCCAGATGAAGTTGCGGATCATAACCATGACCTCCTGAGTCTCAGGGTGGTGAATGCCTATCGCGGAGCGATAGGTTAGGGTCGCGTACGCGTTCCTCGCGGCTTGCCACGAAATAGGGTCCAGGGCTTGCCCTGGAGTGCATACCATTGATTAGTCGTCAAATTCAGCGCTCACGGACATTCTCCGTCCGGATGCGCTGGAGCAACGTGAGGTAATCGGAGAAAAAGATGTCCGCGGGGAGGTCCTCGCGGGGGGCGCCGAAGAAGGCCGCGCGCAGCCCGGCGGCCTTCGCCGCCTGGACGTCCAGCGCCCGATCGCCGATGGCCAACGTCTGCCCGGCGTCGAGCTGATAGCGCGCCATCAGCGCCAGCAGCGCGTCCGGCGCCGGCTTGCGGGGATAGGGCGATTCCTTGGCCAACGAGGCGGTGACGTAACGGGCGAGGTCGTGCGCGCGGAGCAAGCCCTCCAGAGAATCAGCGCTGCGGTGCGTGACGACGAAGTTCCGTCCGATCGCTGCGACGTAGACGCAGACGTCCCGGACGGCGGGGAACGGCGGTTGCGCCTCCGGGGGGACGGCCTCGTAGCGGGCCCGATAGCGCGCCGTCAGCGCGTCGACGTCGACCTCGGCGCGGGCCGCCAGCGTCTCCAGCGTGTGCCGCGTCGAGGTGCGCGTCAGCGCGAAGACCTCGTCCAGCGTCGTCTCCCCGCCCAACTCCGCCAGCGCGTCGCGAATGGCTCGCGTCTTGGCGGGGTAGGTGTCGAAGAGCGTGCCGCCCGCATCCCAGATCAGTGTACGAATCATACAGGCAGTGTACCACAAAGCGGGACGGGGGGCGAATGTTCGGAGAAGAGGACGAACCCTTTTCACCCCTTATACCATCAAGTTAATTGACTCTATCGACGCTCCAGGTATAATCAGTAAAATTATAGGCGGAATCCCTTAGACCAACAGCTACCTTGCATGAAAAAAACTCAAAGCACCTACCCACAACAAAGTCTAACCCGTTATAGGAGCGCGTGGTTGCGCGCTCTGATATACGCCTTTCCCTTGACACTTCTCCTGCTTGCGCTCTTCTATTACTGGTTCGCCGTCGCCGATCGCTTCATCGTCTTTCTGTACGGCCACCTTGGAGCCACGGCCTTCGATTCGCGCACGAGCTCCCGTTATTGGATGAGTGGACTGGTAGCCAATGGGGGCGTGCTGGTGGCAAACGTCGCCCTCCACTGGGTGCGCGGGCGGTGGGCCGCTGTCCGTGGGAACGTCTATCGTCCCCCTACCTGGTGGGGGATCTGGCTGCTCAGTGTCGTTCCCCTCACGACCGGCATCCTCGTCATCACCACCACCTGCAATCGCCCCACCCTGCCGCCCGACCAGGCCCGCACCTGCGCGCTCGTCGCTGGCCTGGGATTGGCCCTAGCCCTCACGCCGACCTCGCTCGCCGCCACCCATCCCACCGAGATACTCTGGCTCATCCCGGCAGGCGGGGGCGTCGCGTTCCTGCTCTTGTTCTTGCGCGTGGTCGAGCTGCCCGTCCAGGGTCTAGTTGCACCCCACCGGGCTTACAGCGTGCTGGTCGGCGGCGGGACGCTGGCCCTGATAACCACCACACTGACCACCTACCTGCACGCGCGTCGCTGCCACGTCGCCTGGCGCGCCAGACAACTCCTGCTTGCCGGCGCCGCCCTCGCCTACCTCTTCTTACCCCTTCTCCATCATCTGCTGCTCACCCCTCCCGAATACCGTTACATCTCCAGTGCAGCGAACTTCTTCGCTTACACTCCTTCCATCCAGGTGATAAGTGTGTTACTCGTCGTCGGATTCGTAGCAATACTCACCCAGGTTCAATCCAAATGGTGTACCCAACAATCCAAAAAAGGAGAAACATCATGGAAATCCCCCCGGCAAAACAGAAACTGTTGATCCATAGCCTTTTGATAATCATCGGCATAACATTCTTATTCACTTATCTCTCTGGTATTGTACAAGCCGACGTGTCCGATATAAAGTGGGCGGACCTCGATCTCTATGCCGACCATCACCATACTCAACCAACGCCGTATCTGAAGATCACCCCCACGACAGGACAAGTGGGCAGCTATTTCTACGTCTGGGGAAACGAGTTCCCCATATACAGTGACGTCACCATCACCGTCAATGATGAAGATCTGGGAACGATAACCACCAACGATTATGGTTACCTCGATTTTGAGTTAGACACAGAGAATGCCGAAGAAGGCTACTACGTTGTCACCGCAACGGTTGACGCACAGCCAGACCTTAGCGCGTCTGTCAGCTTCACAATCGACAACGATGCCCCCACAAAACGGCCCTCTTCGGGCGAACCAGAGGTTTTCGAGGTTCCTGCGGGGATCGCCTACACCGAGGTCATCTACCTGCCGCTTATCCTGCGCTAACGTCGGTGGCGCGGGCGGCTCGCCTGGCCCTACTCCGGCTCGCTCAAATCACCAGGTTGTTTTTATCAACCCCTAGCTACTCTGAAATTACGGTACAAGGTGCAACGCACTTACGATTATCCGATCATGCTGGCGAAACAACCCTGACAGCGTGCCCGAAATGGTTATTTTCAAGCATTCGAAGGTGCGTCGCACCTGGCTACGTTCTAATACCGTAATTTAAGTAGACCTATCAATTTTAAAATAATGAGCAAAAGGTACTATTGACGTCCTCACAAAATGCTGCTAAGATGGATGTGTTTGGGCGAGGCGGGATAGACAGACCCCAGGTACACGTCATAGGTGGGTAACCAACAGACACCTCATTGCTGCAGCTTCCTCCAGGGCGTGGTCTGACTGTATGCCTGCACAGCCACGTCGCCCTCTGTTGCTCTTCAACGCATAGCTCTGGAGGTTATCAATGTTAACGTCTGAGCCCGTACGAATTATTCTGGCTATTCTATTTATGATCACCCCTTTGTTCTCCCCTGAAATCCCAGTGAGCGCAGCGCCCTACTCAGGAGAGGCAAGAGCCGCGCCGGTTCCT
>CAZCPK010000389.1:0-4101 GCA_964500755.1 uncultured Anaerolineales bacterium | reverse complement strand
AAATGGGAAGCCGATATCATGCTGACATCTGAGGAAAAGCAATTGCTCCAACGCCATGTCGCCATTGACGGCGACGGCAACGTCGTGGGCAACGACAACACGGTGCTGGTCACCAAGGTGGACGCCGAGACCTACGTAGCCGAGGTCAAGGATGAGCGTGTCACGTTCACCGTTCAGGACCTGCGACGGATTCACGTCGAAGGCAGTCAGGTCGGCGTCATCGGCGACAACGCCACGATCCACGGCGGGATCCACTTCATCCGCAAAAGTCAGAAGATTTGCTTAGACGAATACTAAGCTTGACTTCCAATCCTGGTGACCTCGTCCTCGACTGCTTCGTGGGCTCCGGCACCACCGCCGCCGTCGCGCAGCAGCTAGGCCGCCGGTGGATCGCCTCGGACATCAACAAAGGCGCTGTTCAGATCACGTCCAAGCGGCTGCAGACCGTCATCCAGGAACAGCTCCAGGCGCAGCGCGAGCCCCAGCAGCGCGCCCTCGACGACGACCCAGCTTCCAGCATCGAGCATCCAGCATCCAGCAACCAGTTTCTCCGTCTACAAGGTCAATGACTACGACCTGCAGCTGCAGCACAACGAAGCAGTCAACATCGTCAAGGAGCACGTGGGCATCGACCCGCTCTCAAGACCGACGCTTTCTTCGACGGCACGCGGGACAAGCAGTTAGTCAAGATCGTGCCCTTCACCCACCCGCTCACGCCGCTGGAGCTCCAGCTGATCAAGGACGAGCTCGCCAACCGCCCGCAGGAGGAGCGCGACGTCCTCGTCGTCTGCCTGGGCCAGGAGAGCACCGTCGACCCGTGGCTGGAGGACTACAACCGGCGCGGGCCCATCAATAAGATCGCGGTCATCGAGCTGCGGACCGACGAGAAGTACGGCAAATTCTTAGTCCACCAGCCCGCGCAGGCCCAGGTCCGCATCGCGCGGCAGGGCGGCGAGCTCGTCGTGGAGATCGAGGACTTCATCTCGCCCACCATCGTCGAGCGCCTGGAGATGGACACCCCGCTCTTCAAGGCCAAAATCCCCGACTGGCGCGCCATGGTCGACGTCGTCATGATCGACGCCGACTACGACAGGGACGTCTTTGACATCGACCTGAGCGACGTCCCCGCGCGGAAGGACGACCTGGTCGCCGGGCGGTATACGTTAGCGGCGCCGGTGGGGGAGACGACCGTCGCGGTGAAGATCATCGATATGCTGGGGGAAGAGGTCCTGGTCACGGAGGCGGTGTGAGGCGGACAGTCATTCCTCTAGAACAAGGAGCGTACTATGACCGAAGATAGACGAGAATTCGAAGCTCTATTTGCACATTATCAGGAGATCATCGACATGATGGATCCCGAGTTTACCAGTAAGGGAGGATATAGATTCCCCTGAAAAATCATCCGTTGACTCCGCTGAAAAAAGCATCTGAACCACTGAGACACAGAGAACACCAAGGGTAATATTAAAAAGGTATTGAGAAAAATTCACAAAATAAGCGTCTTGGGTTAATTTTATTTAAGTAAACTCTTATTTTCTCTGTGCCCTTCGTGTCTCTGTGGTGAGCTATTTAGTTATTTCAGTAGAGCCATCCGTTGATTCGCTCAAAATCTACCAGCTGATGGATTGTAGGGGAACCACGTCGTTGGGGTAGCGGTTTCCTTCTTCGTCAGAAGCAGCGACGCGCGTGCCTGTCTCTGGATCGTACAACCCTATGCTGATCTGAGCGGCGCCCGTTTCCGTGGGCAACGGCAGCGTACGTGAGTCGAGCACGACCTGGTCCGGCATCCACCAGGAGGTGGGATAGGCGCCATTGCGCGGCATTCCATCATCCTGGGTCAGAATCTCCCCATATTCGTCAAGCAAATGTACGAACACCTTGTAATCCGCATGCAATTCCTCGTTGGCTCTCCAGTGCAGCGTCAGTGTGAGAACGCTGGAGGCATTGGGTGGCGTGAGATCGTATCCCAGTAGCGCAGCCGAACCCAGGATGGCTCGACTTTCGTGATCAGGTGGTGGGACAGGCTCAGTGCGAAGCGCACGCCACGGTCCGAATTTGATCTGGGTAGCGTCGGCGTTGGTGCGGGTCAACCGGACGCCGTTTTCATCGATGAGGCCGGCGCGCACCCAGAGCAACGCCGGTGCGTCGACATTCTTCGATAGCGTGAACGTGTATTGCTGTTGGACCACGTCATCCGCCACCCAGAGATCGCTGGGATAGAGCGTGCCGCCCAACCACGTGTCCTCTCCGCTGACATAGTTCGCCGGGTCTTGCGGCCCCAGCTGTGCCCAGACACGATAGCGCTGCGAAGGAGCCTCATCAGCGTGCCAGAAAGTCGTTACAGGAAGCGTGTCCCCCGCGGTTAGATTGGCGTTGGGTGCACTATAGCCTAGTAACGTGATTTCACCGAAATCCGCCTGCAGGGTTTGTGCCTCTGTGGACAATGGTCTGGTCATGCGGGGCGAACCAAAGGCGGGACGCAGGACAAACCACGGTACCCAGGCTGTACAGAGCAAGGCCGATGCGCCGATGAAGCCCAGCACCACTCGCTGTTTTCGCTGATCCGGAAGCCAGCGTGTTATTCCCCATGTCGTCAGCAAGACTAGCACCGGTAGCGATGGATGGAGCAGACGCCCGTCCGGCGCACCCGTCTGCACTGCCCAGCGCAGCAGGCTACCAACGTTGAGAACAAGCGCCACCGTCAGCAAGCCTAAATTGGACGCGGTGTGCTGTTGGATCTCGCCATCCAGTAAAGGTTTTAACGCCCCCAGAAGTCCGATGCCGATGACTGTCCAGACAACGACGTAGATCCATGTGGGTAACAGGAGCAGGCTCCAACCGAAGGCGGCCCAGAATGTGCGCAGGATCTTCCCCATTTCCGGAAAGCCGAAGTGATCCAGGGAAACTTGGACGACGCTATGCATGGCCATACCCAGAGGATCTCCGTGTGCGAACGCGTTCCAGACGTACCACCAACCGCCCACCAGTAGCGCCGGCACGGTAAACGCTACAGCGTGGCGCAGAAGAAGAGGCCCAGGGTGTTCGTGTCGCCGCGCTTGTAACCACGCGCCCAACCCAGCCAGCGGGAGCATCAGCAGCGTTGTCTGTTTGGTCAATAGGGCGAGTCCGGTCAGGCCGCCCAGCAACGCCCAACCTCTCCAATCCGATTTCTCCGCGATTGTCCGTATAAGCATCAGCAGAAAAAGGGCGAAGAGCGCGCTAAACATCGGGTTGTGACTCACCGAGGTCGACGTGGCGATGAACTGCGGGTTGAAGGCGACGAAGGCCGCTGCGCCGTAAGCGAGCAGTGGCTCGCCCGGCCAGAGATGGCGTGCTAGCCCGTGGGTGCACGCCACGACGACGCCCCCGAACCCCAATCCGAGTAGCCGCAAGAACCAGACCGCGCGCGTCGTGCCGCTGTGCAGCGGCGTCTCCTCGGCGAAGCGGTGCGCGTACATGTTCTTGTTCTCTGGTATGGAGTTCTGTTGCGGCGGCCAGCCTGCTTCCCACGCCGGGCTCGGTACCAGAAGTCTGGGCAGATCAGCTATAGGGGTCCAGGCCGTGGTAAGGGCCGCCACAGTGTAGTAGAGTGGCGGGGCATAGTATAATGGTGGATCATGGTATTTTAGGAACCAGGCCATGTTTTCCGCACTGTCGGCTCGCCGTTCGGGGATCAGATAGGGCTGCAGCGTGCGGTGACGCCGGATGTAGTCCACGACCATGAGGTGTGACGATTCGTCCGGTGTTTCGAAAAGCGGGGTTTGGACCAGGTACGCTATGCCCAGCAGCAGATATACTACCAGGATCAGGCCAAACCAGAGACGTGTGTGTTTTGGTTCAGATAATCTCATCGTTGATCAGTAGTATAGCAGAAAATGAGTCCACTCCAACCAAAAAAGGGAGCGGGGCAAACGAAGCGGTTCTAAGGCTTGCTAAGGGCTCGTAAAAATATAACTTTCCGCGCGATTACAGGACGATATGGGACAAAGTCGTTTTGCGATTGAAATAGGCGAGCCTGAAACGCTTTCCCGGGTTGCACGTATTTAATCAGCAATTCTCATTATGGAGCTGAGAACCCCCTGTTTGAAACGAATACCTGGG
>CAZCPK010000388.1:0-4105 GCA_964500755.1 uncultured Anaerolineales bacterium | reverse complement strand
CGGAGACGCCTACAACCGGACGCGGCTGACGCCCTTTGCCAAGTCGCTGTTTTCGGCGTCGCGTTGACGTAGAACTCCACGGAGTCCTCGTTCCAGTAGTCGGCGCCGTGCTCGCCGCTGATAATGTTGTCGTCGACCACGTCGCCCATAAAGTAAAGGTACGTGTCGTCGGCGGCGGCGGCGAAGGTGACGGAGGGCAGCGTCGGGTACTCCTCGGCCTCCTGCGGCATGGTGACGTGGGGGACGTTCTCCCAATCGTCCAACTCGCCGTCCAGCGTGATGGAGAGCGGGAACGGCGCGTAGTAGGTCTCTTGGGGCTCACCCGCCGGCGCCAATTGCTTGACGGCTGTCGCTTCTGGGGTCGCGGTCGGCGGGACGTCCGTTGCGGTCGGCTCCGCGGTCGCCTCGGGCGGCGCCGTGGGCGTCGACGTCGGTGCGCCGCAGGCCGAGAGCAAAACGATACAGGTCAGGATCAAACTCAGGGCTCGGTATAGCTTTGGCATGTTCTTGTCTCCCTTTTACTGAAGGATTCTTAGAAGCCATTCTAGCTACATCACTTTCGCGAACATATGAACGATTTTACGTAAAGCCCTCCAACTTCTAGGTCAAAGGTTCGTAGTTAGCCACGGAGCGTAGCGGAGTGGCGTTATGCCGCGACTTCGCCCAAGGGCTTCGTCGCTAACTACGAGCCCAACCATGAAATTATGTAGAATACCGTGCTTTCGAGACATATACAACGGCTTCATCTCGTAACAGACAAACTTTTGCCTCAAAGTGATAGGTAGCTTAGAAGCCATTTGAAAATTATCTCGACCAGACCTCCGAGGTCTAAAAAACGATCTTCCAATGGAGAAACAGTTGGTTGAGAACGGTACGTCAATCAAAACGCCCTTACCGAGACCTCGGAGGTCTCTCCCGTATAATTTTCAATTATGTTCTTAGATGACTATAGACTGCTGCATCACCAGAGCTGGCGCGTCCGGCGCACCAGCTCTTCACGCTGTGCGGATAATAAGGGGATACGCGGGGAATTGGCGTCGGTGGTATCGGCGTTCTCGACGATCAACACGGTCGCCTCGTCGTTCAGCGTGTGCGTGTGCCAGACGCCGCGCTTGACGTTATAGAGCTTGAGCGGCTCCATATCCACGGCGTGGATGGCAGTCACGTGCTCCTCGCCCTCCCCAAGAAAGAGGATGCACCGACCGGCGAGCAGGACGAAGACCTCGTCGGTCTCGGCGTGGCGTTGCATGGCGTCCAGCTTCTTGGGCGCCAGCTCGTCGATGGCCCGCAGCATTGCCACCCGCCACGCGCCAAAGTCGATGAGCGGCTGATATCCCTCGCCGGTATAGTCGCACACTTCCAAAAGATGTTCAGGTAAAGACATGTTGACTCCCTCAGAATGCACCCAAAGTTGCCAACGTTGTAACGTTCGAACATTACAACGTTATTCTCATTATCGTCAGCATCACTTGCCGCCGAGCTTACGTCCGGGCGCGCAGCGTGATCTCAATACGGTGGGGGGACACCGGGTTGAGCGCAGTGAGCCGCTCGCGCTCAATACGCACGCTGTCCCCCCCCTTCGCCAGGGGCAGCGGCGCGCCGTCGAGCGTGACCTCGGCGACGGCGTACTCCCCGTAATCCAGCGCCTCCGGGTTCCGGTAGACGATATCCAGCGACCGGTCGGCGAAGAGCGTGTGGATCCGGGCCCGACCCACTGCGTCAAATTGCTCCTGGACCAGGCGCGGCGTCAGTCGCAGGTCGCCCAGCTCGCCCTGGACGCCGAAGACCTCGGTGACCAGCGTGAGCAGGTACCAGCTGGCGGAGCCGGTCAGGTAGGAATAGACGCCCCGCCCGCGCGGCGTGACGTACTCGGGCAGACCGGGATACATGCGGCTGACGGCGAAGTCCTGGCTGTGCCGGTAGATGCCGTTGAGCACGTGATAGCCCTCGCGGACGAAGTCGCGGCGGTAGAGGGCGTTGGCGTACATCACCGCCATGTGGGTGAACATAGCGCCGTTCTCCTTGTGACCGTAGGCGAAGCCGAAGCAGCGCCCCAGGTTGAGCAGGACCTCGCCGAAGTCGGTGTTGAGACGCGGACCGCCTACACTGTCGTCGTAAAGGTAGTGGTTGACGGCGCGCACCATCTCCGCGGCCTGCTCGTCGGTCGCCACGCCTGCCATCAAGGCGAAGACCTGTCCCGTGAGCGTCATCCGTACGCCGAGGGGGTGATCCCCCTCAACGCGGCGACCGTCGTTATCGTAGTAGCCGTTGAACCAGCCGTAGCCGGCGGCGTTCTCGATCCACTCCTGCTCCCGCAGATGGGCGGTGAGCCAGTCGGCCTTGGCCTCCAGATCCCGCGCCAGATCGTGAAGCGAGAGCGTCATCCGCTCACCGGAGAGCGTGCGCTGCACGGCATCAAAGTAGGCGTGCAGCCGCTTCTGTTTGGCTGGCACTGAGTCGTAGTCCACCGGCGACCCCAGAGTATCCAGCAACGGCTCCAACTCGACCGCCAGCGCCACCTCGTCCACATCCTCCTCGTCCAGACGCCGGACGAGCTGCGCCAGCCGGCGCAGATTGCCCGCGTAGAGCGCGGTGAAGGCGGCGCTCTCACCCCGTTCCGGGGCCATGTCGAGGCCGTCGTTCCAGTCGGCGCCCTCCAGCCGGATGACGTTGTGTTTCCCGACGTTAAAGAAGGCGGTGAGGTGCTGCACGAGCAGATGCTCCAGAACCGTGCCCCGGTACGGAACGCCGGCGGCGGTCTTCAGCGTGGTGCCGTCCTCTGGACGCCAGGCCGCGTCGACCTGCTGCGCGCGGTGGGTGAAGGCATCCTTAAAGTAGGGCTGTTCCGCCAGCAGAAACGCCAGGTCGCCGGACTGGCCGATGTAGCGGTGCGTGGTCAACAGGGGCCACGCGCCGTGGTCCATCCAGACGCGGGGAATGTCGTTGCGGTCGGCCTTGAACTCGCCGGGCGCCGCGCCGATGATGGTGGCGTTGCTGCCGTCCATGCGCACGCCGGCGAAGTTGCTGAGCAGCAGGGGGCGCACGTCCTCGCGGGCCATCAGCAGGAGCGAGAGCAGGTCCTGCCAGAGATCGCGCCAGCCGCGTCCGCCGCGCCCGTAATCATGATAGGGCAAAAAGGAGTTGCCGCACCAGCGGCGCAGCGTCGGCTGCAGGGCCACCCACTCCATCCAGGCGTCAAAGCGCGCGTCGCCCGTCGTCACGGCAAAGGTGTCCAGACGCTCTGCCCAGTCGGTTGCGGTCCGGTCCAGCCACGTTTCGAACTGCGCGGACGTGCCGTACCGCTCCACCAACGCGGCAGCGTCAACGTCGTCCTCCAGGATCCCCAAAATAAGGACGTAGGCGCGGCGTTCGCCCGGCGCCAGGGTGACCTCGGCGAAGCGCAGCCCGCCCAGGGCCTCGTAGCCGTCCAGCGCATCTCCCGCCCGGACGCCAGTGCGTCCCTCGACAACGGCGGCGGGCCAATCGAGCGTGCCGCCCTCACCAATGAAGTCCTCCATCGTGGGGAAGAAGGCCGCGGGGGCAGCCCCGCTCTCCCCGGCGCCCAGCACGGCGTAGGTGACGGTGTTGGACGTGTGGCCCCGCTCGTCGAAGGAGAGTGTGGGCGTGACCAGCACGCCGTGTCGCTGCACGCGGATCCGGTGCAGCAGCGAGGTGACGTGCCGGTGGTCGCGCAGATTGTCGGCGGAGCGCCCGTAGATGGGGACGGCGGCGGTCGGCGTGAGCGTCAACGGCTGCGCACCGACGTTGGTCAGCGTCACTCGCAGCAACTCAACGTGGTCGTCATGGGGCGGGATGACGTTGGTGACCGCGGCCTGGAGTCCCAGATCCGGGTTGACGCGCGTGACGGTGTGCCAGAGGATGCCCGCCTGCAGCGTGACCTCCTCCTCGCCCAGCGCTCCGGCAATCTGCGCCGCGCTATTGCCCGTCGCCGACCAGACCTCTCCGTCGGCGGTACGCACCCAGAAGTTGCGCGCCGCGCGCGAGGTGTGCAGATCCTCCACCGAGACCGGGGGCAGCAGAAACGTGTTCTGTCCCGTCTTGGCGTCGCCGTGGAGCGTGGGCGTGACGACGGAGATCATCCCCG
>CAZCPK010000387.1:0-4105 GCA_964500755.1 uncultured Anaerolineales bacterium | reverse complement strand
CGAAGAGGGTGACTTCGCCGTCGCCAAAGACGCGGATGCCGCCACCTGTCTCCGAAGCGTAGTTATCACCGATCTCGGAGTTCGAGAGCAACGCTCTCGTCGTCCCGGTGCTCAAGTTGATGGCGCCGCCATAAGCGGCACTGTTATCCCGCAGCTCCGCACCATCATCCAGAAGGAGTTGGGTGGGGAGGCTTGCACCGCCCTGAATAAGATGGACGCCGCCGCCTAACAGGTCGGCGCGATTTCCCGCAATGCGCGCCCCCTCACCGGTGATCAGGGCACCGTTGGCGGCGTAGATCCCCCCGCCGCTGGCCACGCTGCCCGCGGCGTAATTATCCACGATCTGCGCGCCATCGAATATATACAGGTTGGAACTGGTGCCGGAAACCACCGCGCCACCGCCAAAGGCCGCCGTGTTATTGTAGATCCGCGTCGCTGCGCCATCCATATCCACGGTGGAGCCCAACCCAACATACACCCCACCGCCGAAGTCGGAGGCGAGGTTATAACTGAGCTGGCTGTCGTCGCGCATCAACAGCACCGCATCCCGGTCGAGGTAGACGCCCGCGCCGTCATCGGCGTAGTTGCCCAGGGAAAAGGACAAGGAATCTCCGATAACCGAATCTCCGACCGTCCGGATAACGGAATCATTCTGGGCGTAGACGCCCCCGCCTTCAACGGCATCATTAGCGAGGATCATGGAGTTGTCCAAGTGAAGAGAGCTCCGATCCAGGAAGACGCCGCCGCCCCGGTCGGCAGACGTGTTACCCTGACCAGAAACAAACTCACCCAGATAGCTGCCGGTCATGGTGATCGTTCCGCTGATGGCGTAGATCCCCCCGCCCGTGGAGGTGGTCTCGGTGACAGAGTTGGCGAAGACGGCGCTGCCCTCACGCATAATCAATGAGGCGCCGACGCCAACGTAGACCCCACCGCCCGCGGTCCCCGCCGTCCCCGAGGCGATCTCCGAGGCTTCAAGGATCAACGTGCCGTTCTCGTTGACGTCGACGCCGCCGCCCCGGTCCGCCTGTGTATTCTGCAACTGCACGTGCGCCAGCCGGACCGTCCGCGAGTTATCCACGGTCATCATGCCACCGCTGGTGCTCCCCGCACCGCCGCCGTCAACAATCGCCAGCGTGCTGGTCGGCGTCTGGCAGTTGTCGGTCGCCGCTGCGATGGTGACATCTTTTTGCACCAAGCCGATGGGGGTCTCTGCGTAAACCTGACCGACGTCAATGTAGATCGTATCGCCGTCCTGTGCGTTGATGATTGCGTTCACGATATGAGTGTAGTTACAAGCGTTACCGTTGAGGCCCACGGTTTGCGTCGCCTGTGTGCGACCGGGCTGAACAATGACCAGAGAGATTGCCAATAATAAACCCGCCAAACTCACCGCCGATCCCAAATTCTTAAACGTACGTAAGGCTCTCACTGCATCTCCTTTCATAACAGATTCCGGTGCATTCAAGAGAATTCTTCATAGCAATTCTTGATTCACAACAGGAAATGATGTAGTTCTGACGGAATCTCAAATTACGGTAGTAGGATTTGACCAGGCGCGTTGCGCCTTATGCCGTAATTTCTGGATAAAACGGAGGTATCCGCTTGCACCACCGAGGAGTTACCGAACAGGCCAACTTTTTAAGGGTATGGCCTCCCTAGCCGCTATTAAATAGTATATTTCTATCTACCAAATCTTCTATATTAGTATAGAAGAAGAATGGTAACATAACTTACGGAGTCCGTTCACGTGAGCGTTGAATAACGTTACAGTTACGTTGGGTTCCCGTTAGCAAGTCCCACACACCTATTCACGACATTGATCTTTCGCCTGCTCGTGCTATACTGACCGCAGTCAACTATGACCGGAGTCATAAATGAATAACGCAGATAACAACACCAATCGCTGGGAACAGCGCAAAGAACGCACTCATCAACGCCTGCTGACCGTCGCTGATGCACTCTTTCGTGAGCACGGCTTCGACGCCACCACCGTGGAGCGGATCACGCAGGGCGCTGACGTCGCCAAGGGCACCTTTTTCAACTACTTCGAGACCAAAGAGGAGCTGCTGATCAACGTCCTGGTCAGCAGACTCGAGCAGAGTCTTGAGACGCTGCCCGACCGGGAGCTTCCCGCCCCAGAGCGTATCCGCCTGACCCTCCACGAGATGTGGAAGGCGCTCTATCCCTATCGCCATCTCACCCGCCACCTGATCGGACACAACGTCACCCCCCCCTCCCCCACGCCCAAGGATCACCGGCTCTTCCACGTCCTCCTGAAAATGATACACAGAGGCCAAGAAGAAGGGACGTTTCGTGAGGACGCCCAGGCCGACGTCGCCGTCCGCTTCTTGATCGTGCACTTCCTGCGCCTCTGCTTCCTGACCTGTCGCGACGCCGAGGAGCCCTCAACCAAATGCTGGGAAGAACAGCTGGAAGCCGGATTGGACATTCTCTTCCACGGTCTGGTCAAAGATTGACGTGCCCTCACTCTGTACACCACAAAGGACTCCACCTTGAACGCCTTACTGCGCACGCTTAGATTTCTGAAGCCCTACGTGGGGCTGACCGTCCTGGCGCTCCTCGCGCTGCTGATCGCCACCGCCGGCAACCTGGCGACGCCCACCCTCAGTCAGCTCATCATCGACCGGGGGATCGCCGAGGAGACGCCCCGTACTATCTACCGCCTGACCGGCGCCATGATCGGCATCGCCCTGCTCCAGGCGCTCTTCACCTTCGCCCAGGGCTATCTGACCGCCAGCGTCTCCCAGGGCGTCGCCTACGACCTACGCAACGTCCTCTACGACAAACTGCAGGGCCTCTCGTTCAGCTATCACGACCGCGCGCAGACCGGGCAGCTGCTCACGCGCGCCACCAGCGACGTCGAACTGGTTCGCGCCTTCCTGGGCACGGCCATCCTCCAACTGCTGGGCGCCCTGCTGATGCTGGTCGGCAGCATTGTGCTGATGATCTTTATCAGCCCGCCTACAGCGCTGACCGTGCTCTTTATCACGCCGCTGGCCCTGGGCGTCTTCATCATCTTCTTCCGCAAGGCGCGCCCGCTCTTCACGGAGGCCCAGCAGCGCCTGGAACAGCTCAACGTGGCGCTACAGGAGAACCTGGCCGGCGTGCGCGTGGTGCGGGCCTTCGTCCGGAGCGATCACGAGCGCCGGCGCTTCGCCCGGGCCAACACCTCGGTGATGGAGATCCAGCTGCAGCTGGGCAGGATCCTGGCCCTGGCGATCCCCCTGATCTTCCTCATCGCCAACACAGCGCAGCTCTCAGTCACGTGGATGGGCGGGCTGCAGGTCATCAATGACCGCATGACGCTCGGGGAGCTGGTCGCCTTCACCAACTACATCCTGATGGCGCTCTTTCCGCTCTTCACCCTCAGCTTCCTGCTGGCGAACATCACCCAGGCCGCGGCGGGCGCCGAGCGCATCCTCGAGGTGCTGGACACCGACACCGAGATCACGGAAGCGCCGGACGCCCAACCGCTACCGGAGATCCGCGGGCGGGTTCGCTTCAAGGCCGTCTACTTTCGCTACTTCCAGAGCCAGGAGTGGGTGCTGCAGGACGTCACCTTCACCGCTGAACCGGGGCAGCGCGTGGCGCTGCTGGGCGCCACGGGCTCGGGCAAATCGACCATCACCAACCTGATCCCCCGTTTCTACGACGCGAGCCGCGGTCACGTCACCATCGACGGCGTCGACGTCCGCGACGTGACGCTGGATTCGCTGCGCCGGCAGGTCGGCATCGTATTGCAGGAGACGCTGCTCTTCGCGGGCACCCTCCGAGAGAACATCGCCTTCGGACGACCGGACGCGCCGCTGGACGCCGTGATCGCCGCCGCCAGAGCGGCCCAGATCCACGATTTCATCGTCGGCACGCCCGAAGGCTACGAGACGCAGGTGGGCGAGCGGGGCGTCAACCTCTCCGGGGGCCAGAAACAGCGCATCGCCGTCGCCCGCGCGCTGCTCGTCGACCCCCGCGTGCTGATCCTGGACGACGCCACCAGCGCCGTGGACTTCCAGACAGAGCGCAAGCTGCGCCGGGCGCTGGATCGGCTGATGGCGGGACGCACCAGCTTCGTCATCGCCCAGCG
>CAZCPK010000386.1:0-4105 GCA_964500755.1 uncultured Anaerolineales bacterium | reverse complement strand
CACCGCCCTGCGCTTTGTGGATTGTCAGGGCGTAGGCCAACTGCAAGGCGCCCACGTCGGAGCGAGTATATGTAACCCGGCGTCCGTCCGGGAAGCGGACCGCTAGTTTGGCGGCGTCACCTTCTGGTTCCGTGAGTTCGATGATCCGGCCTTGCTGGCCGTTGAAGACCCCGCGCTCGTAGTCGTTGTGGAGCTGCATCACCCGATCGCCGACGCGGAAAACCCGACTATCGGAGAGACGCAGTTCGGGTTTCGTGGCCCGCGGTGGGTTGAGGCGATTCTGCAGCCGGATGTTCAAGGCTGAGACGCCGGCCGGCCCGTGGTAAACTGGACTGAGCACCTGAATGTCCGCTGGTTGTAGGTCGAATCGGGCCGGGAGTTTCTCGGTGACCAGCGCCTCCACCTGGGTGGCAACCTGATCCGGGTGTGGGTCGTGGAAGTGAAACAGGAAGAAGTCGTTGGCGCCCTGATACTCAAGTGGCGCTCCCTCTTTGATGCGGTGCGCGTTGGCGACGATCCCGCTGTCGGCCGCCTGGCGGTGAACCGTAGTCAGGCGGGTGGTGGGGATGACGCGACTGGCGATGAGATCGCGCAGCACGTTCCCCGGCCCGACGGAGGGCAACTGGTCGGCATCGCCCACCAGCAGCAGGTGGGTGCCCTTGTCCAGGGCCTCGACCAGGTGCCGCAGGAGTGAGATATCGACCATCGACAGTTCGTCGACGACGACCAGGTCGGCCGGGAGATGGTGGTGGCGGTCGTAGGCCCAGCGCTGATA
This sequence comes from uncultured Anaerolineales bacterium, assembly GCA_964500755.1. Classification (GTDB taxonomy): domain Bacteria; phylum Chloroflexota; class Anaerolineae; order B4-G1; family SLSP01; genus G713. The sequence continues at coordinate 3,330 of CAZCPK010000386.1, read as the reverse complement.
GGCGCCGTCCTCGGTCAGGGGTGTGTAGCCCAACAAGCGGTGCAGCGTGCTGGCCTGACGGCCGGTGACGGCCGTGATGCGCTGGGCAGCGCGCCCGGTAGGCGCGGCTAACGCGATCACGGCCGTAGGATTGACCCACTTGACCGCGTGCAAGACGGCGCGTAACGTCACCGTCTTGCCGGTCCCCGGCCCGCCGGTCAGCACGCTCACCGGCTCGCGCAGGGAGAGCTCCACGGCTTGGCGCTGCTTTTGGGTCAGTGTACAGTCCAGATCTCGCCAAACGTAGGAGAGACGACGTTCCAGTGCCTCACCTTGCGGTAGGCGGCTGTGGTGACGGGACTTCCGCAGGCTGTTGAGGAAGTGGGCAACGTCGGCCTCGTCGTCGAAGATGTGGGCGGGGTAGACTGCGGAGTTCTCCAGCGTCAGGGCCGGGTGCCCTTTATCGAGCACCTGTCGGCAGAGCGCCTCGGGCAAATCAAGTAGCTTGGCCGTCGCGCGCGCCAATTCCGGACGCGGGGCGTAGCAGTGCCCGGCCTGCAGGAAGGTCTCCTGCAGCACGTAGTGCAAGCCGGCCCGCACGCGACTCGGATCATCCGGTGCCACCCCCTGAGCCTGCGCCAGGCCGTCGGCGGTCCGAAACCCGATCCCGTGGACCTCGGAAATCTGGTAGGGGTTCTCCTGCAGGATCTTTACTGCGCGGCTGCCGAAATGCCGGTGGATCCGCAGGGCCATGTGGGTCGATAGCCCGTGCTGGAGTGCCGTCAGGAGTACCTGGCGCAGCTGCACCTGCTCCTTGACGGTCTCCGAGAGGGCTCGGGCCCGTGGCGGACCGATCCCGGCTATCTCGATCAACTGCTCCGGATGGAACTGCATGACCTGTAAGGTCTGCTTGCCAAAGGCAGCCACGAGGCGCCGGGCTAACGCTGTGTCGACGCCGGGAACGGCGTGGGTCAGGTATTTGCGGATACCCGGGGTATCTCTGGGCGCATAAGGTGTGGTTTGCGCGACGCTGAATTGCCGACCGTGGTCGGCGTGTTGCGTCCACTCACCCAGCGCCTGCAGCCGCATGCCGGGATAGATCCCCGGCAGGGGCCCCACCAACTTGTGCTCCTGGCAGTCGGGCGTCTGCAGTAAGGCGATCTTGAAATCACTCTCTTCCGCCGTGTAGATGATGTGACGCACCTCTCCCTCCAGGAGGGTCTGGTGCTCACGGATTAGTCTGTCGTACACTGCTGCGACCATGTTTACCTCCTATATGCCAGGCGGTGGTTTGGAGCGCCCCGCCTGGCTACTGTGTGTGATACTCAGAGATTCTCCGTGCGGCGCAGATGTGTCTGCGCGTTGACATACAAGGGCTTCTGCACTTCCTGGGCGATGTAAGGTCGTAGGAGCGGCAGGATCACGCCGCTGGTCCGTAGAAAATCACCGCCTGTATCCAGGAACACGGCCCCCACCAACGCCTCAAAAGCGTCCTCCAGCTGGTTGGCGCGGAGGTGACCGTTGTTCGTCTGCAGCACGTCAGCCAGGCCGAGACGCCGCCCGATGCGGGCCTGCGTCGCGTGACTGTTGACGGCCACCCGGATCAACGTCATCTGGTGCGTGTCGTAGTCGCCGGTGCGGAGTAGGTGGTGCGCCAGCAGCACGTCCAAGACGGTGTCCCCCAACCACTCCAGACGGTCAAAATTGTCCGAGCGGTAGTTGAGGGCGGTGTAGAGATAGAAGCGGGTGGCGAAGTGGTAGCCAAGCCGGTGTTCGAGTTGTCGTAGCAAGGGCATACCTCACCGCACTTTCTCGATCCACACGGCATAGCCACGCTGTGCGGTTTCGAGGTGAGCTTTCCAGGAGAGCGACCACGCGGCGGCGGCCTTCGGCTCCAGGAGCTCCCAATGCTGGAAGGCTGCGTGGGCCAAGACGTCCCGTATAGCCACAGACTCCGGGGGAAGTACCATATCAAGCACTATGTTGAGCACATCACGGTAGGGGAAGAAGGTGGTGAAGGCGCCCGACTGCCGGTCGGCAGCGACCAGACGGCGGCTGCCCAACACGCGCAGGACGCGGTAGGGGACGGTAATGTCGGGGATACGCTTGCCCTCGCAGGTGGCCAGGGTCTCGATGGCGGACGTGAAGACGGCGCCCCATTGCGCTAACCCCATTCCTCGCGGGGTGGGGGCGTCCGGAGTGTCTGGCAGCCAGATTGTTTGGCAGTCAATAGGCCGTTTGCAATCAGTCGGCTGCTGCAGAATGCGCCAATGCGAGTTGACCTCTTGCACGGTGAACCATCCGGCTTGTTTTAGATAAGCCGTCAACTGTGCGTGCGTCAATTCAGGTTCGTAGTGAGCTAATCCATACAGATTGATCTTCATGCTGTTTACCTCCCATGGGGGTTACGTGATCTCTTCCCAGCCGGACGGCGTACAGACGTAGAACCGGCCGCCAGGGGCCTGGACCACGTCGCCGATGCTCATGCTGGTATGGCGTAGATTGAGTCTCTCAATCAGGGAGCGGGCCTCTCCGCGGGGTGACCAATTCTCCCCCTGCATTTGCCAGTACACGTCCTCGAGGGACGCAGCCGGCACTGCGCGGAGAAAGATGTGCGTCTGGGCCAGCTGGTCCACGGAGAGAAACGTGAGCGGCGCATTGCGATAAAGTCTCCGCGGATACACGACGTCGTAGGGAAACCGCAGGTAGAAGACGCGATAGCTGGGTTTGGGTTGCTTGTGGGGCATAATTTACCTCCGCTGTGATTTTGATAAGCAAACGGGGGAGCGATTGAATCCTCTCCCCCGTTGGATATGGTGACTATAAGGTGACTATTGCGAGCAGAGCGTGTTTCCTCCCGGCTCGTGAATCAATCCGCACTCAGAGCATCTTTCCCTCTGAATTACCGTATTGAACTGCTCCGCCTCGTGCTCTGAAAGCTCACGATCTGCGGAGATGTCAAGGCGCTCGCACGCCTTGTGGCTCAATGGGCGGATCTCGTAGTCCTCTCCGGGATGCAGTTTATGGACGCCCAGGTAGACGTTGGTGCTACCGCGACGGCTATATCCCAACCGCTGACTGCATTGCATCTTGCGGTGGGTTTCGTACGGGTGATGGATCACTATCCGGCCCCGTCCGTTCCACTTCCAGACTGCATACAGCGCATTGGCTACGGCCAGCGCCCGATGATAAGCACCGGTGTTCTGCAGACCGCGCCCGATGTTCACCTGTTCGTTGAAGAACTTGACGTCAGGCATCTCGCCCCTCCAGCGCCGCCGTAGGGAACCGAACCGGAGTGGGCTCGGCATCCGTAGCGCCGAATGCGTAGAACAGTTGCTCCAGCAGCGGCTG
>CAZCPK010000385.1:0-4107 GCA_964500755.1 uncultured Anaerolineales bacterium | reverse complement strand
TCCCGCCGAGCGCATCGCCCGCGCCGAATCGCTCACCGCGCATGCGGAAGCAGCCCGGTTTAGATCAACGGATTGAACGGAAAAAAACGGATTGTTAAAACGCTAGTGCATGATCAGAGAGGAGAGGACATGGGCCGAAAGGAAACCGTATACGACGATCTCACCTACGCTATTATAGGAGCGGCCATGACGGTCCACCGTGAATTAGGACCAGGTTTTCCAGAGAGGGCTTACCAAAAAGCGCTAAGGATAGAACTAAAGCGGCAGGCCATATCTACACAAGAGGAAGTAATCTTTGAGATTGGTTATCAAGGCCAGCAGGTGGGAGAATTCCACATTGACCTCCTGGTTGATAACGCCATTGTTGTAGAATTAAAAGCCCTAAATGCACTGAATGCTGCCTGCAAACAACAGGTGATCTCATACCTCGCGGCGACAGGACGTGACGTGGGAATACTATTGAACTTCGGCACCGCCAGCCTGGAGCATAAACGCATTTTCCCACCCCGCAGCGTCCAAAACAGCCGAGCCTTTCAGCGAAAACATCAACGGTGGTATCCACAGTGGCAAAGGGGATCCCGACACGCCAAAGAACCTTCGCTACCATACAAATCATCCGTTAAATCCGCTAAATCCGTTGATTTAACCGATCCCGTTGATTTTGTGCGGAAGGACATCGCGGCGCTGAGCCCCTACAAGCCCAACATCTACTACGAGGATCTGGCGGCCCGCCTGAGCTGTGCGCCCGGAGACCTGCTGAAGCTGGACGCCAACGAGAACACCTTGGGTCCGCCACCGGGCGTGCGCGAGGCGCTGGCCGATCTGCACTTCCCCAACTTCTACCCCGACCTGGAGAACGGGCGCCTGCGCCGCGCCCTAGCGGAGTTCACCGGCGTGGACGCAGCGCAGCTGCTGGTCGGCGCCGGCTCTGACGAGCTGCTCCGGCTGACCTTCGACCTGCTGATCGAGCCCGGCGACGCGGTGCTCAACCTGCCGCCCACCTTCGGGATGTACGCCTTCAACGGCGTGCTCGCCGGCGCGCGGCTGATCGACGTCCCGCGCCGCCCGGACTTCTCCCTGGACGTCGACGCCATCGAGGCCGCCGTCCTCAAGGAGCGACCTAAACTGCTCGTCGTCTGCTCGCCCAACAACCCCACAGCCAACCGCGTGCCGGATGACGCGCTGGAGCGGCTACTCGCGCTCCCCACCCTCGTCCTGCTCGACGAGGCCTACGTGGAGTTCTCCGACGCCGAGAGCCGCATCACGGAGGTGCCGGCGCGCGAGAACCTCATCGTCCTGCGCACCTTCAGCAAGATGGCGGGATTGGCCGGGCTGCGCGTCGGCTACGGCGCCTTTCCTAAAGCGCTGATTCCGCACGTCTGGAAGATCAAGGAGCCTTTCACCGTCTCCGTGCCGGCGACGGCGGCGGCGCTGGCGGCGCTGGACCACCGCGAGGCGTTGGAGCGCCGCCGGGATCAGATTGTCGCCGAGCGTGAGCGGCTGACGGCGCACTTGGAGCGGATCCCCTACTTGACGCCCTACCCCTCGCAGACCAACTTTATCCTCTGCCGCATGCGCGACCGGGACCCGCAGACGCTGCGCGCCGCCCTGGAGCAGCAGGGCATTCTGCTCCGCTATTACGATAAGCCTGGCATGGAGGATCTCATCCGCATCACGGTGGGCCGAGCGGAGCAAACGGACAAACTGATTACGACATTAGCATCAACGGATTTATCAGATTAAGCGGATGAAAAACAAGCAGAATCCGTTCAATCCGTTGAACAAAGGAGCAGACCATGAGAACGACAACGATCACACGCACGACCAAAGAAACCAGCATCGAGCTCACGCTGAACCTGGACGGCAGCGGCGAGTACGAGATCGACACGGGGCTGGGCTTCCTCGATCACATGCTGCGGCACGTCGCGGCCCACGGTCTCTTCGACCTGAACGTGCACGCCGAGGGCGACCTGCACATCGACCCGCACCACACCGTCGAGGACGTGGCGCTGGTGCTGGGCCAGGCCTTCGACGAGGCGCTGGGCGACCGCAAAGGCATCGCTCGCATGGGCTCGGCCTACGTGCCCATGGACGAGAGCCTGGCCTTCGTCGCCGTCGACCTCTCGGGGCGTCCCTACACCGTCTTCGACGCCGAATGGCGTGCGCCTGTCGTCGGCAGTATCCCCACGACGCTCGTCCGGCACGTCTTCGAGTCCTTCGCCGTCCAGGCGCGGGCCAACGTCCACGCGCGCGTGCTTTACGGACGCGACGATCACCACAAGGCCGAGGCGCTCTTCAAGGCGCTGGGGCGCGCGCTCGACGCGGCGACACAGATCGATCCGCGGCGGGGTAAAACGATTCCATCGACAAAAGGGACGCTTTAGTTAAAAGTTGCAAGTTGCAAGTTGAAAGTTCTTTGTACACAAGTCAACGTTCAACTTTCAACTTGCAACGTGTAACGAAGGAGACTTTATGATCGCGTTAATCGACTACGGCGCCGGCAACGTGCGCTCGGTGGAAAAGGCGCTGCGCACCGTGGGCGCGGACGTGACCGTGACACAAGACTCGAGAGCGGTATTGGCGGCGGAAAAAGTCGTGCTGCCCGGCGTGGGCGCCTTCGCCGACTGCATGGAGAGCCTGCGCCGCCTGGAGATGATCGCGCCCATCCGCGCCATCGCCGAGCGCGGCACGCCCTTCCTGGGCATCTGCGTAGGGCTGCAGGTGCTCTTCGACGAGGGAACCGAGATGGGCGTCCATCCTGGCCTGGGACTGCTGCCGGGCCGCGTCGTCCGCTTCGACCTGCCCGCCGAGCTCAAAGTACCGCACACCGGCTGGAACCAGATCCAACCCGGGCAAGCGACGCCGCTCTTTGAAGGACTACCGGCAGGCGCCTGGGCCTACTTCAACCACGGTTACTACGGTCAGGCGCGGAAGGAAGATACGATCGCCGTGACGGATTACGGCATCGACTTCGCCTGCGCCGTCCGGCGCGACAACGCCTACGGCATCCAGTTCCACCCGGAGAAGAGCCAACAAGTCGGGCTGCGCATCCTGCGCAATTTCGTTGAGTTAGTCAATTAGTCGGGTGGTCGGATGGTCTGGTAGTCTGATAGTCAAGAAAACGAATATCTCAACTTGTAACTTGTAACCTGCAACTTGTAACTTGCAACTTGTAACTTGCAACTTGTATTCAGGAGGAAACGATGAGTGATTTCACAATTTTTCCGGCGATCGATCTACGGGAGGGGCGCGTGGTGCGACTGGCCCAGGGCGACCCGGACCGCGAGACGCACTACGCCAACGGGCCGTTGAGCGTCGCCCGCCGCTGGCAAGAGGCCGGCGCGACGTGGCTCCACGTCGTCAACCTGGACGGCGCCTTTGGCGAGGCGGGTCGCGAGAACTACGCCGCGCTGGCCCGCATCCTCACTGCCGGGCTGAACGTCCAGTTCGGAGGCGGACTGCGCTCCCCCGAGGACATCCGCCGCGCCCTGGAGATGGGCGTCGACCGCATCGTGCTGGGCACCGTCGCCGTCGAGAAGCCGGAACTGGTGCAGCAGGCGCTGGATGCGTTCGGACCGGCGCGCGTCGCCGTGGGTATCGACGCCCGCGACGGCTTCGTCCAGGTGCACGGCTGGCAGAAGGCCGCGGCGCTCACGGCGCGCGATCTGGCGCAGCAGTTTGTGGAGATGGGCGGGCGCTGGCTGAGCTTCACCGACGTCTCCCGGGACGGCATGAGCAGCGGCGTCAACGTCGAAGCGACGGCGGAGCTGGCCCGCGCCACCGGCCTCAACGTCATCGCCTCGGGCGGCGTCGCCTCGCTGGAGGACATCCGTCGCGTGCAGGCAGCCGAGCTCAACGGCGTCATCATCGGGCGCGCGCTCTACGAGGGCCACGTGGATCTGGCGGAAGCACTGATAACCGTGAAAACAACGACCTAGACAAAATGCCACTACCGTCAGCAGATTAAGCAAATTTAGCAAATTATCGAAGTGGCGCGCACAAAGCATTCGACCCGCTCTTAACCATGAGAATCTAGACTGTACATAACCAGATCCGGGTTTTACAAGTGATTTAAATCTGCTTAATCTGCTAAATCCGTTGATGAGA
>CAZCPK010000384.1:0-4110 GCA_964500755.1 uncultured Anaerolineales bacterium | reverse complement strand
ATCTGACCAAGCGCACGGAGGACCGCCTGCAATCGCTCATCTACCTGGAAGAGCAGCGTCGCGCCGATACCCGCCGCATCAGCACGCTGGAGGGCGAACAGTCGAGCGTGCGAAAAAAGGCCGACGAGCTGCAGGCCAAGCTGGTGCGGCTCGAGGACAGCATCCGTAAGATCCCCAGTCGAGTCGAGGAGGCCGTCCAGACGGTTAAGGGCTACGACGAGCGCATCGAGGCGCTGCGCGTGGCCGACTTCCAGCGCGAGCAACGCATGCGCAAGTTCCTCGAGCAAGCCGGTCAGGTCGATGAAGAGGTCCAACGGCTGGTCGAACAGACCCAACGCTACACACTGATCTACAATCAGACCAAGCAAGCGCTGGACTCCCTCGACACCTTCCGCACGCGCCTGGAGAAACGGCAGAACGAGATCGGCGAGATGCAGCGTTTGACAGAGGAGCGCCTCAAGCGGCAGTGGGAAGAATGGCAGACGCACTTCGCCCGCGACTGGCAGAAACGCCTGGTCGCCGAGGAAGATCACTGGCGCCGCCAGGATCTGAATAACCAGAAGACGGCGGAGCAGCTGGGTGAGCTGACGGAGCGTAGCAATTTCTACTACGAGGAACTGGTTATGCTCTGGGAGGAGCTGCGCAACGCCACCGAACGCTGGCGCAAGGCGCTGGAGGACACCATCGACGAGAATCAGGTCGTGCCCACCCAACGCATCAAGGAGCTGCGTCGCGACCAGGAAGAGCGGCGCAAGGAACTACCTTAGATTCAGCCCTTGTCTAAAACACGCCCCACACCGGCAATTGGCGCGGGGCGTGTTTCTGTTTATGGGACCATCAATCTTGCGTCAGGAGGCCCGCCATTGCCAGGCTCCCCCGACCATCACGCGCTGCACTTTCGTCTCCAGCAGCGCCTCCGGCGGGAGTTCAAAGATGTTGTGATTCAAGACGACCAGATCGGCCAGATAGCCGGGATGCAGGATGCCGAGATCCATCTCAAGACCGGCGGCGTACGCTGCTCCCCAACTGAATCCCCGGAAGGCCTCGGGTAGCGAGAGCCGTTGCTCCGGATACCACCCTTCCGGGCCCGGAGCACCCGTCGTCTCATGCCGCCGCGTAACAGCCGCGTGGAGTCCAGGCCAGGGATCGAACTGCTCGATGGGCACGTCCGAGCCAAAGGCCAGCACCGTACCGGCGTCGAGCAGCGACCGCCAGGCATAGGCGTGTTGTGTGCGACGTCCCCAGTAACGCGACGCCATCTCCTGATCGTGGACCGCATGGATCGGCTGCATCGACGCCACCAGTCCCAGCACCGCGAGGCGAGGCTGATCCTCCGGCGCGATCAGCTGCACGTGTTCGATGCGGTGGCGCAGGCTACCGTTCAACGGCACTACCTCCTCCAGTACGTCCAGCACCAGGCGGTTGGTCCGATCACCGATGGCATGAATCGCCAGTGCCAAACCGTTCGCTGCGGCGCGGTGCGCGAGTTCCGTCAAATGCGCGGGCTCCAGCGTCAACACGCCGCGATTCTCCGGCTCTCCCTCGTAAGGCTCAAAAAGGGCAGCCGTGCGCGAGCCCAGCGCGCCGTCCGCAAAGAGTTTGAGTCCGCCAAAGCGAAGCCATGAATCACCAAAGCCGGAGCGTACTCCAGCCTCTATCACGGCGCCCAGCGTGTGCCGGCGGACGTACTTGACGACTCGGACCTTGAGCCGTTCCTGCCGCCGCAGAGACTGGAAAGCCGCAAAGGCAGGATTATCATCGACGTCGTGCACGCCCGTCAGGCCGACGGCCAGGAGCCGCTCTTGGGCCGCGGAGAGCGCGCCCACCACCTCGGTGACCGTCGGGGCGGGGACAGCGTCCAGCACCAGATTCATGGCCCGTTCAAAGAGCATGCCATTGGGCGCCCCATTCGGTGCACGCCCAATACGACCATGTTCCGGATCGGGCGTATCGACGGCGAGGCCGGCTGCCTCCAGCGCCGCGCTGTTGGCCACCGCTGCGTGAGCGTTCTTGGCGATCAGCACCACGGGGTTATGCGGGGCGACGGCGTCCAGATCGGCAGCGGTGGGAAAGCGCCCGTTCGGCCAGCGGTTCTGATCCCAGCCGCGCCCGCGGATCCAGCCTCCCGGCGGGGTCCGCGCAGCCTCTGCTGCGACGCGATCGAGGAACGCCTCCCAATGCACGTCCCGGAGGTTGACTTCCTGGAGGCTCAGCCCGTACCACATCAGGTGCACGTGGGCGTCCGTCAGGCCGGGGACGACGGTCGCGCCCTCTAAGTTATCCACGTCATCGGCGACGTCTCGCCACGTCAGCGCCTCATCCCCCCAGGCAACGATGCGCTCCCCGGCGATCGCGAGCGCGTCCACCCAGGGCCGCGCGCTATATCCTGTATAGAATTTGCCGTTTTTCAATACCCGCACGTTCATAACTTTTTCACTCCAACTTATCCAAAGACCGTCATCAACCACCGGATGCCGAAGTATCCCGCCCAGGCGAAACCCAGCGCCTTGAGCGTCTTTCCGGCCCAGGTTACGAGTAAAAAGCGGCGTATAGGGAAACCGGCCAGCCCGCCGATCATGCTGGCCATGTCGAAGACCGGATTGGGGATCAACGCCAGAATGAAGAGCGTCAGCCCCCCCCGCACCTCCATCCAGTGCTCCACGCGCCGGTAAAGCTTGTAGTCGTCGGCGACCTCCTCGAGCGCGTAGCCGGTCATATAACCGGTGAGCTCCCCGACCGTGTCACCCAATCCCGCCAGCAACCCGACCAGCCAGGGACTCAACGCGCTGCCCATGGCAAAGGTGAAGGCCAGATGCGGGACGGGGAAGATCACCGTGGCGCTGCCCGCCATCGCCACTAAAAAGACGCCAGGATAGCCGAGGGCCTTGAACTGCTCGACCCGGTCGCGGTTGAGTACGATAAGCACCGTAATCCCGAGGGCGAAGACCAGCGCGCCCACGCGACCCAACGTCTGACGCGTGGGCTTACGCATCGGGCAGGGTCCGCACGTCGTAGCCGAGTTGCTGCGCCAACAGCAGCAACTTAGACTCCACCTCATACCAGCTGATCTCGGAAAGACCCAGCTTCTGTCGCAGCGCGTCCGGTTCCATCCCCTCCACGTAATCGCGCACCGCACAGGTCCAGCGTAGCATCTCAAAGGTCAACCGTGAGACCCCGGCGCGCTCCGCAACTTTACCCAGCACGTACTCCAGGTTACGCGCCGTCCACGGAAAGAGAAACTGCTTCGACTCGTAAATCTGCTGATATTCCGCCAGCACCTCGGGCCACCATGTGGGCAACCGAAGACGCCGCTCTTTATGGCGGCGGCTTGGGCGATTATAACGCACCCACAGGGCGGGCCGCTGCGAATTGGTCAGATCCAGGTGATTGAGGGTAATACGCACGCACTCTCCCTTTTTGATGCCGGTGTGCAGGATTAAGGTCACTAGGAGATGGGGGCGAGGATCGGGGTCTTCGTCGCCGTCACCGCGCCGCATGGCCTGAGTGGCGGTCAGTACGGCCTTGATGTCCGGATTGTCGAGCACGTCGGGAAGCGGCGCCGAGACGGCCTGATGGATCAAGGGCGCAGCCGGATCCCGGGGCAGCACCCCTTCCTCCACCAGCCAGCCGAAGAAGACCTTGAGGGTGGTGATACGCCGCTCCAACGTCTTCGGACTGCAAGGCACGCCGCGCTCGTCCTGCATCCAGCTAAGAAAGGCCTGTAATTTGGCCGTGCCGATCTGCCCCAGCGAGAGGCCCGGACCCAGATAGTCGATGAGCAGTTCGATGTCCAGGCGGAAGGCTTGCTGGGTGTTCTCGGTGAAGTGCCGCTGGGCCATATAGTTCTCAAATGCGCCCAGCGCCACGTTAAGGGAATTTGACGGATCCAGCGCCGGCTGCGACTGCACCGCAGGAGCAGATTGCTCCGCAGGCGACGCCTCCTCCGCTTCCTCCATCTCAAAGAGCGGTAGTTGGGAGCGCGAATGACTCTCATCGGTTGTATTCATGCTGTTATTATAGCGCGGGCAGGATGAGGAGCAAACGCCGACGGTGGGAGGGCAAACGAAGCGGTTCTGCGGCTTTCCAAGACCCCTCAGAGACTCCCTGTGA
>CAZCPK010000383.1:0-4112 GCA_964500755.1 uncultured Anaerolineales bacterium | reverse complement strand
TTTCTGCGTTGTGAAAGGAAGCGCGTGGCAAACGTTGCCTTTGCATCCGGCGAAATCCAAAAGAGCCGGGAGCGTATTCGAGAAATTTAGCGAGGCGTGGTATGCGTATTCGTCGTTGGCAGGCTGATCTGGCGTTAGTTGGCGTGACGGTGGTCTGGGGGACCACCTTCGTGGTGGTTAAACAGTCACTGGTCAGCGTGGGACCGCTGGTCTTTATCGCCGGACGCTTCTGGATCGCCACGGCGCTTCTGCTGGCGGCGACGCTCTACACCCGGCCCGCCTCGACGTCGGGTGTGTGGCGCGATGGCGTCCGCACGGGGCTTTTCCTTACGCTGGGCTTCGTCACGCAGACCGTGGGCCTGCAGACGACGGAGGCGGGCAAGGCGGCCTTTATCACCGGGCTGAGCGTGGTGCTGGTGCCGGTGATCGCTACCGTGGTCTTCCGGCGGTTACCTGCCTGGCCCGCGACGCTGGGCGTCCTGCTGGCGACGGTGGGTATGGGGCTGTTGACGCTGGATCGGCAGTTGCAACTGGCCCCGGGAGATCTCTGGGTGCTGGCCTGCGCTGTGGCCTTCGCGTTGCACATCCTGGCGACGGGCAATCTGGGTCCGCGTCACGACATCCTGCTCTACACGCTCGTCCAGCTCACAACCGTCGCGACGCTCACGACCGTCGCAGCGCTGTTACTGGAAGCTGGCGCCCTGATACCGCCGCCGCGGGCGCTGCTCGCGCTCCTCTATACCGGCGCCCTGGCGACCGCTCTGGTCTTTGGCACGCAGACCTGGGCGCAGCGTCACACCACGGCGACGCATACGGCGCTGATCTTCTCCCTGGAACCGGTCTTCGCCGCGCTCTTCGCTGCGCTCTTCCTCAAAGAGCAGCTCTCCTCCAGGGAGTTTCTTGGCGGGTTTTTGATCCTGGGAGGGATGTTGGCCGCAGAAGTGGGCGACGCCGCCCTCAAAAAGTGCGCGCGCGAACGTCGGGCTGTGACGCGCCGACCTAAGGAGATACTATGACCCATCGATCCTCACATCGCAGATGGCTGGCGCTGGGCGCCGTCACCGGCGCACTGACCGCGCTCTATCTATGGCGGCGCAACGCGCGGCGGCAAACTTTGCCGCCGCTGCCGCAGCGCTCGGACCGGCGTCGACCGTTGGCCCTGGTCACGGGCGCCTCCAGCGGCATCGGTGAGACCTACGTGCGCTATCTGGCCCGCCGGGGTTACGACGTCGTCCTCGTCGCCCGGCGGCGGGCGCGCCTGCGGGCCCTTGCAGAGGAGCTGGAGCACGCTTTCGGCGTCCGGGCCACGGTGCTCGTCGCCGATCTTGCCACCGACGACGGCGTGGCGCGGGTCGTCGAGAAGATCGAGGACGTCGAGCGCCTCGACCTGCTGGTCAACAACGCCGGCTTTGGGTTGGGGGGCGCTTTCGTGGAGACCGACGTCGACGCTGTGCACGACATGGTGCGCGTCCACGTCGTTGCGCCGATTCGTCTGACGCACGCCGCGTTGCCGGGCATGCTCGACCGGGGCGCGGGCGCCATCGTCAACGTCTCGTCGGTCGCGGCGTTTTATCCTCTGCCGACTCAGACCGCCTACGGCGCCACCAAGGCCTTCCTCAACAGCTTCACCGAGGCGCTTCACCAGGAGGTGCAGGACTCCGGCGTGCGCCTGCAGGTGCTCTGTCCCGGCTTTACGCGGACGGAGTTCCAGAGCGAGGCCGGGATTGCCAGCGGCGGACTCTCCGACTTTGCCTGGCTCTCGACCGAGACCGTCGTCCGTCACTCCTACCGCGACCTGCGCCGAGGTGCGCTCCTCTCGGTGCCCGGCCTGGGCTATCAGCTGCTGGTCAAGGCGGCGCCTCTCATCCCTCGACCGCTGAAACACGCTGCCATCGCCTTCTTTGGCAAACTGCGGACCCGCAAACCGGTGGAGGGCAAGGAAGACGGGCGCTTTGACGGTTTCCCCAAGCGCACCTATCGTTCCTTCGGCGAGCTGCTGGGCGATCTGCGTCACACGCTGCGCAACCGCGAGATGGTGCGCCGCGCCATGACGGAGCTGCCGGACGACTTCCGCGAGCGCCTCATGCTGGTCGTCACGCAGGTCAACGGCTGTCGCTACTGCGCGTATTACCACGCCCGGCTGGCCCTGGACGAGGGGCTCTCCCCGGAAGAGGTGCGCGCGCTGCTCGACGGCGCCGTTGATACGTGTCCGTCGGAAGAGACCGTGGCGCTCTTCTACGCCCGGCACTGGGCCGAGAGCCGCGCCACTCCCGATCCGGAGATGCGGCAGCGGTTGGTGGAGACCTACGGCGAGGAGACCGCCGCCGAGATCGACGTGGCGTTGCACATGATCAAGATGGGCAACTACGTGGGTAACGCCTTTGATTACGTACTTTATCGGCTTTCCGGGGGGCGTCTAGGGAAGGTAAAATTATGACTCCACTGAAATAACTAAATATCTCACCACAGAGCACACAGAGGACACAGAGAAAACAAGAGTATGCTTAGACAAAGTTAACCCAAGACGCTTATTTTGTGAATTTTTCTCAATGCCTTTTTAATATTACCCTCAGTGTTCTTTGTGTCTCAGTGGTTCAGATGCTTTTTTTAGCGGAGTCAGTTTTACATTCAAATTTGTCACTTTACATTGAAGATTTTCGCCCAGGAGGATGTATGAGCGCAACGAAACGCACGATCACAGCTGAAGATCTGTACGATTTGAAAGGGATAACCTACGCCGAGCTCTCACCGGACGGGAGACACGTGGTCTACGCCCTGCGGTGGGTGGACCGCGAGACGGAGAAGAAGTACGCCAACCTCTGGATCGTGCCCACGGCGGGCGGGACGCCGCGTCAGTTCACCGTGGGGGAGCACGTCGACAGTCTGCCCCGCTGGTCGCCGGACGGGAAGCAGATTGTCTTCCTCTCCAACCGCGCCGACGAGAAGCAGCCCCAGCTCTACCGCATTGCCTTCGACGGCGGCGAGGCGCAGCGGCTGACGGACCTGCAGGGCCAGCTCAAGACCTTTGCGTGGTCGCCGGGCGGCGATCGGCTGGTGTTGCAGTTTCGCCGCAAGGACGAGGAGGCGATTGAGCGGGAGCAAGACGAGCGCAAGCAGGAACTGGGCATCGTCTACCGCCACATCGACCGGCTGATCTACTCGCTGGACGGCGTGGGCTTCCATCCCAAGGAGCGCTGGCACCTCTGGATCGTGGACGCGGCCACCGGCGAGGCGACGCAGCTCACCGCCGGTGACGTCTACGACGAGCACGACCCCACCTGGTCGCCGGACGGTGAGTGGATCGCCTTCCGCTCGATCCGCACGGAGAACCCCGATCTCACCCCGGACGCCGTCGGCCTCTACGTCATCCCCGCTGAGGGAGGGGAGCTGCGCGAGGTTCCCACGCCCATCGGCAGCAAGCAATTGCCCAGCTTTTCCCCGGACGGTCAATATCTGGCCTATATCGGGCGCGAGGGCGAGAGCGACTGGTGGAAGAACAACGACGTCTGGGTGGCGCCGGTCGACGGCTCCAGGCCGGCTCGCAACCTCACGGCGGAACACGACTTCAACGTCGCCGCGATCACGCTCAACGACATGGGGGGTAACAAGTTGATGTCGCCGACGTGGTCTCCCGACAGCAGGACATTGGCCTTTCAGGCGTCCTTCCAGGGCACGACCCGGCTCTGGACCGTCGACGTCTCCAGCAGCGAAGCCCAGATTCTCGTCGGTGAGCACGGTGTGGTCGGCCCCTACAACTTCGATACCAGCGGCGAGCGCCTGGCCTACTTCTTCGGGACGTTCACCGACCCGGGACAGATCTGGATCTACGATGCGGTCACCAATGAGAGCTCGGCCCTAACCGAGATCAACGCCGAGCTCTTGAACGAGATTGATCTCGGTAAGATCGAGGAGGTCTGGTACGAGGGCGCGGCAGGCAACCAGCTGCAGGGCTGGATTCTGACACCGCCGGACTTCGACCCGGAGCAGACGTATCCCTCGATCCTGGAGATCCACGGTGGGCCCTGGGCCCAGTACGGCGAATTCTTCATGCACGAGTTCTACTACCTGGCGGCCCAGGGCTACGTCGTCTACTTCACCAATCCCCGGGGCGG